>JAYUYT010000107.1:0-10569 GCA_043752345.1 Nitrosospira sp. | reverse complement strand
TTCTTCTCGCTGATTCGGGAGCGGCGGTAGTACCTATTTTTAACATTCATCTCAAGAAGTTAGCACACTTTAATAAGTGCTTAACTTCCTAAGACCCTATGCAAATATCGTGGTCAGATTCTTATAAAGAGTTTATATTTAGTCAGGCGTAATCGGCTGCGCCACTACAGCCGCATTTTAAGGAGAATACCGATGATATTGCGAACACTAATTGTATCGCTGCTATCTATTGGAGCTATTGCCGCTTCAACCACTGCGTCGGCCAACGAACCCATCCAGCCGATTAAAGCAGCTGCGCCAAAGAATGCAGGTATGGTGGAATTGGGTAAGATGCTCTTTTTTGACCCTCGTTTATCTAAATCCGGTTTCATTTCCTGCAACTCTTGCCACAACTTGAGCATGGGTGGTACCGACAACATAAAATCTTCTATTGGGCATAAATGGAACCAAGGACCCATCAACGCACCAACGGTGCTGAATTCCAGCATGATGCTGGCACAATTCTGGGATGGTCGCGCCAAGGATTTGAGGGAGCAGGCTGGCGGACCCATCGCCAACCCGGGTGAAATGGCTTTCACTCACGAACTGGCCGTGGACGTGCTACGCTCCATCCCGCAGTATCGTGCCCGCTTCAAGCAGGTGTTCGGCTCGGAGCAAATTAACATTGGTATGGTGACCGACGCCATCGCTGCTTTCGAAGAAACCCTGGTTACGCCTGATTCCCGCTTCGATAAATGGCTTAAGGGTGACAAGAAAGCCCTCAGCCAAGCTGAACTTGATGGTTATAAGTTGTTCAAGGACAGCGGCTGTACCACCTGTCATTATGGGACGGCCGTAGGTGGCACCTCGTTTCAGAAGATGGGTGTTCGTGAACCCTACAAGACGGCCAGCAAGGAAGAAGGTCGGATAGGAGTTACCGGCAAGGCTACGGATCGTTTCGTGTTCAAGGTGCCTACTCTGCGCAATGTAGAGCTGACTTATCCCTACTTTCATGATGGTGCCGTCGATACTTTGGAAGAGGCGGTGAACACCATGGGTCGAGTACAGCTGGGCCGCGACTTCAGCAAGGAAGAAAATGCCAAGATCGTGGCTTTCCTGAAGACACTGACCGGCAAGCAACCTGATTTCAAACTGCCCATCCTGCCGCCTTCCACTAATGAAACTCCAAGACCAAAGCCGTTCGACTAATTAGCGCAGAAACTGTCGTACTTGTTTGAGTCAAGGTCTCCTGACTCAGGTAGAGAGACTCATCAATAAATGCCCGGGCTGCAACATGCGGCCCGGGCATTTTCATTGGGTGGGGCATCCGGGGCTGCTGCCGTTTTATCTCCCGGTCTGGAATATGGATTTACTCCTTAAAATCAAGTAGAGTTATTACTTGAATAATTAAAACAAGGAGTCACCCATGAGTACCAAAGGGCAATTGTTACAAGACCCGTTTCTGAATGCCCTGCGGAAGGAACACATTCCGGTATCGATTTATCTAGTCAATGGCATTAAGCTGCAAGGGCACATTGACTCGTTTGATCAGTATGTAGTTCTGCTGAAAAACACCGTCACACAGATGGTATATAAGCACGCAATATCCACCGTGGTCCCTGCCAGGGCTGTTACCATCCCATTTGATGCCCCAGTTGCACCTGATGCTTGATCGTTCCACTGGCATCGCCACTAACAATTCCGCCATATTAGTTAGTCTTGATTTTGGCGGCGGCAACTATGCCGAAAATCTGGAAGAATTGCGGCAACTCGCTGCAAGTGATGGGCTTACAATTCCTACCGTAATCAAAGGCAAACGCTCCCGCCCCGACCCCGCTTATTACGCCGGCAGCGGCAAGGTGGACGAAATTGCCTTCGCAGTAGAGCAGACTGACGCTTCGCTGATGATTTTCAATCATAATCTTTCTCCCGCCCAACAACGCAACCTGGAGCAGCGCCTCCACTGTCGCGTGCTAGACCGTACCAGCCTGATTTTGGATATCTTCGCCCAGCGCGCGAAAAGCCACGAAGGCAAGTTGCAGGTGGAATTGGCGCAGCTTGAGCATCTCGCCACTCGCCTAGTACGTGGCTGGACCCACCTGGAACGACAAAAAGGCGGTATCGGCTTGCGCGGTCCTGGCGAAACCCAGTTGGAAACTGACCGGCAACTGCTGCGGAAACGGGTTAAATTACTAAGGGAGAAACTCGCCAAATTCCAGCGTCAACGTGAGGTGCAGCGCCGTTCTAGACAACGCGCTGACGTTATGTCAGTTTCCATCGTCGGCTACACCAATGCGGGTAAATCCACCCTGTTCAATAACCTTGCGCGCGCACACACCTATGCTGCCGATCAATTGTTTGCCACTCTCGATGCCACCACACGCAAGCTATTCATCCCAGAGCATGGACCGCTGGTGATTTCTGATACGGTGGGCTTCATTCGCGAATTACCGCATACATTGGTCGCTGCATTCCGTGCTACGCTGGAAGAAACGGTGCAGGCTGACATACTGCTCCATGTAGTGGACGTAGGCAGCCCCAATCGAGACGAGCAAATCGGGGAGGCCAACAAGGTATTAAAGGAAATCGGTGCCGATGCAATTCCACAGATTCTGGTACTCAACAAGATAGATTTGATCGACTTATCGACGGGAGCTGCGGGTTACGGACGCAATGAGTGTGGTAGAATAACGCAGATTCGTTCGAGTGCAAAAACTGGCGAAGGACTTGAGTTTATTAGGTTGGCGCTGGCCGAAGCAATTGAGCGACGCACTTCGCAACAGTACAAGATACAGTCACAAGTTGGAAACATAGTCAGCGACTGCGCTGCGGTCTCCTATTAAGCTGGCAATCAACTTAACCACTTGATGATTGTATCTATATTAAACAGGAATCAATATGGGATTAAACGACCCGCAATGGGGAAGAAAAAAAGGTAACTCAGGTCCGCCTGATCTCGACGAGTTATGGCGCAACGTTAACAAGAAGCTCAACAACCTTTTTAAGCGCAAGGGTGGCGGTGGTGAGGGGTCGGGTGGGAGCGAAGGGTCGGCTGGTGGCAGTCCTAAGCGATATAGCGGCAGCGTTGGCTTGCTCGCTGGACTGCTCCTGTTAATGTGGGTATCCAGCGGATTTTACATTGTCAATGAGGGGCAGCGCGGCGTGGTGCTGCGGTTTGGTAAATACGTCGAAACCACCCAGGCGGGACTCCGTTGGCATCTGCCATATCCGGTTGAAGTAATGGAAACCGTTAACGTAAGCCAGGTGCGTACGGTAGAAATCGGCTACCGCAACAATGTGAGAAGCAAGGTACTGAAGGAATCACTAATGTTGACTGATGACGAAAACATCATCGACATTCAGTTCGCGGTGCAATACATCCTCAAGAATCCTGAAGACTTCCTGTTTACCAACCGTGAACCGGAAAGTGCCGTAATGCAGGCAGCGGAAACCGCGATTCGCGAAGTTATCGGCAAAAGCAAAATGGATTTCGTGCTTTACGAAGGACGTGAGCAGGTGGCGGCGCAAACGACCAAGCTGATGCAGGAGATTCTTGATCGCTACAAGATAGGGGTCGCCATCAGCAAAGTAACCATGCAAAATGCGCAACCGCCGGAACAGGTGCAGGCGGCATTTGACGACGCTGTGAAAGCAGGCCAGGATAGAGAGCGGCAGAAAAACGAAGGTCAAGCTTACGCTAATGACGTTATTCCCAAGGCCAGAGGTAATGCTGCACGCCTGCTGGAAGAGTCCGAAGGATACAAACAGCGTGTGATCGTCAGCTCTGAGGGTGATGCCAGCCGTTTCAAACAGATTCTCGTCGAATACAGCAAGGCGCCCGGCGTAACTCGTGACCGTCTGTATCTGGACATGATGCAGCAAGTGCTTTCCAGCACCAGCAAGATACTGATTGATCAAAAAAGCGGCAACAATTTGCTTTATCTGCCGCTGGATAAGCTGATTCAAACAAGCGGGCCTTCCCCGACGCCAGCTCCGATGACGGAAACACCCCCGGTTGCCCAAGAGGTGGGGCATGACAGCGCTGCTCGCACACGCGAAGCATTTCGTGGCCGTGAACGGGAGACAAGATAAATGAAAAAATCTACTTCAACGCTATTAGGTGCCATTGCGGCCCTGTTTTTTCTTGCCACTTCAGCACTGTTCATTGTCGACCAGCGCCAGCATGCAATCGTATTCCAGTTGGGTGAAGTGGTCGACGTAAAAACTGCGCCCGGATTGTATTTCAAGCTTCCTCTGGTGCAAAACGTACGCTACTTTGAATCGCGTATCATGACTATGGATACGGTCGAGCCGGAACGCTTCATTACTTCGGAGAAAAAGAATGTGCTGGTGGACCTATTCGTCAAGTGGCGCATCGTCGATGTGAAACAATATTACATCAGCGTCCGTGGTGACGAAATGCTGGCACAAACCCGTTTAGCCCAGACAGTGAATTCCAGCATGCGCGACGAGTTTGGTAACCGCACGGTGCACGATGTGGTCTCCGGTGAACGCGACAAAATTATGGAGATCATGCGCCAGAAAGCCGATGCTGATGCTCGCAAGATTGGGGTGGAAGTGGTGGATGTACGCCTGAAACGCGTGGATTTGCCGGTAGAAGTAAGCGAATCGGTCTACCGGCGGATGGAAGCAGAGAGAAAGCGTGTCGCTAATGAACTGCGCTCGACTGGTGCAGCGGAATCGGAAAAAATTCGTGCCGATGCTGACCGACAACGTGAGGTAGTCCTGGCGGAAGCTTACCGGAAAGCCCAGGAGGTCAAGGGCGAGGGTGACGCTAAGGCTTCATCAATCTACGCTGGCGCCTTTCAGCAAAATCCGGAATTCTATTCTTTCTACCGCAGCTTGGAAGCCTATAAACAGACCTTCAAGAACAAAGGGGACATGATGGTACTGGAACCTGGTTCTGAATTTTTCAAGTATTTGAAGAATCCAAGCCGGGGCGGGAAATAGGCAGCCCTCCATGAATTTAAATTTACGTGTAACCATGTTGTGGACTGATTTGATCCGCTAAATTACGCGAAAATTTCACTTGTAGTCTTGAGTTTATTGCGGTGTCTGTCGGAGCTATCGCGGCATGTGGGACACTTTGCTAATTGCATTCGCGCTGATGCTGGTAATGGAGGGGATGCTGCCGTTCCTACTGCCCACCATGTGGCGTGAAGCTTTCAAAAAACTGATCGAAGCTGGTGACAACCAGATACGCTTTATCGGTCTTACCTCGATGCTGGCGGGGTTGCTGCTGCTTTATCTTGTGAAATAACTCCCGTCACCGCACTTTCATTCAGCCGGACTTGTATCGTAAACATGCGTAATTGGCTTCTTCCTGAATACATTGAGGATATCCTGCCTGCTGAGGCCTTTGCCATTGAGGCGAAGCGTCGGCACATCATGGACTGGCTATTGGTACATGGCTATCAACTGGTGGGACCACCTCTGCTAGAGTACGTGGAGTCGCTACTCTCAGGCAGCGGGGGGGACTCGAACTTGCGCATGTTCAAAGTAGTAGACCAGTTGAGTGGCCGAATGATGGGCTTACGCGCAGACATGACCCCCCAGGCTGCGCGTATTGATGCCCACTTGCTGAACCGCAATGGCGTCACTCGTCTGTGCTATGCAGGCAGTGTGCTGCATACCGTACCATCGGGATTGACCCGCACCCGCGAGCCGCTCCAGATTGGAGCGGAACTATACGGCCATGCCGGATTGGAAAGCGATCTGGAAATCCAGCGGCTTATGCTGCAATCCTTGGCAATTGCCGGAATAGAGAAAATTCACCTTGATCTCGGCCATGTCGCTGTATTTCGCGGCTTAGTTAAAGGTGCAGGAATTCCCAGTGGATTGGAAACGGAATTATTTGGTGCACTCCAAGCCAAGGATATCCCCGCATTGGAGAATCTCTGTGCCGGGCTGGACAAAAATGCGCGGCAAGCGTTGATGCTGTTGCCGGAATTGTATGGCGACAGGCAAGTGCTGGCACGTGCGCGCAAGTTTCTACCAGATTACCCCGAGATTCAGACCGCGCTGGACGAATTGGAAGCAGTGGCAGCAGAATTGGAGCCACTGGTGGATACCCTGGCATTCGATCTGGCCGACTTGCGCGGCTATCAATATCACAGCGGCATGGTGTTCGCTGCCTATGCCAAGGGCTGCCCTAACGCGGTCGCCTTGGGTGGACGCTATGATGAAATTGGCAAAGCGTTTGGAAGAGCACGCCCGGCCACTGGTTTTAGCATGGATTTGCGCGAATTGTCGGGACTGGTGAAACCTGATCCTTATCCGAAAGGAATCCTTGCGCCCTACAAGAGAAACGATAAAGTGCTTGAAAAAGAAATCGAGCGTCTCCGCACCGAAGGCCAGATTATAGTCATGGAATTACCGGGGCATGAGAGCGATCAAGATACACCTGACTGTGACAGGCAACTGATGATGCACCAAGGGGTCTGGAAAATAGAGAAAATCTGAATTTAAACCAGATTTAAACCAGAAAATGCTACGCGGAAAATTGTAGCAATCGCAATAATTCACTAATCTGATATTCCTCTTCATCCCGGTTTCGTAGAAAAATATTTTCAGAGATCAAGAGACATGACTAAAAACGTGGTCGTCATTGGCACCCAGTGGGGTGACGAAGGCAAAGGCAAAATAGTGGACTGGCTTACGGATCACGCTCAGGGTGTGGTGCGTTTCCAGGGCGGCCATAATGCAGGCCACACGCTGGTAATTGGCGGCAAGAAAACCGTGTTGCATTTGATCCCATCTGGAATTCTGCGCAGCAATGTTGCCTGCTACATCGGCAACGGTGTGGTGGTATCTCCGCAGGCATTGCTGGAAGAAGTCAGCATGCTGGAGCAAGCAGGAGTTGATGTGCAAAGAAGGCTGCGCATAAGTGAAGCCTGTCCGCTCATCTTGCCTTGCCACAGCGCGCTGGACAGTGCGCGGGAAACCGCCAAAGGCACAGACAAGATTGGCACCACGGGACGCGGCATCGGTCCTGCCTATGAAGACAAAGTGGCACGACGCGCTGTGCGCCTGCAGGACCTGTTTCACCGCGACCGCTTCGCTGCCAAACTGGGTGAAATGCTGGACTATCATAACTTCGTACTGAAAAATTATTTTCATGCACCCATCGTGGATTTTCAGCAAACCATGGATGACACCCTGTCGCTGGCAGAGCGAATCAAACCGATGGTCGCGGATGTGCCGCGACTGCTGTTTGAAGCCAACAAGGCCGGCAGCAATTTGCTGTTCGAGGGAGCGCAAGGAACGCTGCTTGACATAGATCACGGCACTTATCCGTTCGTTACATCGAGTAACTGCATCGCCGGTGCGGCGACGACTGGCAGTGGGGTCGGTCCGCAAATGCTGCATTATGTGCTGGGCATCACCAAGGCCTATACCACGCGGGTCGGCGCCGGACCTTTCCCTACCGAATTGGATGACGATGTGGGCAAGCATCTGGCCAAACGTGGCAATGAATTCGGCGCCACCACAGGACGCCCGCGCCGTTGTGGCTGGTTTGACGCTGCCGCACTGAAACGTTCGATCCAGATCAACGGTGTTTCAGGGTTATGTGTCACCAAGCTCGATGTGCTGGATGGAGTCGAAACTTTGAGCTTGGGTGTGGGCTACAAATTGAGTGGCAATGGCGAAGAGGGGAAGTTCAGCAGCATTTTGCCGGTGGGAGCTGACGAATTGGCCCTTTGTGAGCCGGTTTACGAGGAAATGCCCGGATGGATGGGCAGTACCGTAGGAATCAAGAATTTCGAACAGTTACCCAAAGCGGCACAGAATTACCTGAAACGCATGGAAGAAGTATGCGAAGTACCGGTGGACATGATTTCGACCGGGCCGGATCGCGAAGAAACCATCGTCCTGCGACACCCGTTCGAATAACTCCAGGTCATCATTGCTCCTCGATGGCTTCCATATCCCAGCTGCTACCCTTGACGTAGAGAATGTTCTCTTCCTCGCCGAATAGATTCCGTTCATAAATTTTAACCGAGGTATTACCGCTGCGCCGCTGTGCAGCACTAGCGATTTGTCGCGCCCCAGCAAACGAGACGTGTAAACCCGCAGTGCCAGATTGGTTTGATAATGTGCTGCCTCCACATCATTCCAGAGATTTTTCATGACTATTTCCCGAGCTTGGTCAGTTATTATATCTGCCCTGTCATCATTCCTGAAAAAGCATGAATCCATTTACTATACGTCTCGCAAACTGGCAAACCGATGGCCCGGCATTGCGCGCCATCCGCGAGACGGTGTTCATTCATGAACAACATGTTCCTGTCGAACTGGAATGGGACGAATTTGACGCAGGTTGTCTACACGTACTAGCGCTGGATTCAGCGGGTAACCCGATCGGCACGGCACGGTTGCTGCCGGACGGGCATATCGGGCGCATGGCGGTGCTCACGGAATGGCGCGGGCGCGGTGTGGGCAGTGCGTTGTTGCAACAGTTATTGGCGGAGGCAAAGAAACGGCATCTGGGGGTAGCGATCGTCAACGCGCAAACCTATGCCGCCGGCTTCTATGCGAAATTGGGTTTCCGGACGGAGGGAGAAGAGTTCATCGACGCAGGCATCCCCCATGTGAGAATGGTGCTGCAATTGTGCGGGCAAGCCGGCTGAATAAATAATTCAAGGGTGGTCCGCCAAAACAAGCGCCAGCTATCAACCTCGCTGGCGTTTTGTTGCCACTTGCCGCAGACTGCCGGATCAGAACGGCAACATGAAATCCATCGAGAACAGGACTTGGTCCTTCTGGTTGCCAAAGGGTGTATAAGCCACGTTAGTAAGGCTGTCCGCCCGGTCGTAGCGGATATTCGGGCGAATATTGAACTGTTGTAATGCTTTTGTCTCAATCTTCAGTCTTTTTGCCGGTTTCCAGTTCGCGCCTATGGTGATCGCATAATAATCGGCTGGCATAGACATGGCCATGTTCCCCGCTCCATGCACCGCATAGCTATGCCCAAAACCATCGGCACCGATATTCGTGCCGGCGGCAACCCGGCCTGGCTGCCAGACACGGAATCCATCCCGATCGCGGAACCATTCGCCCCGCACGCCGACTGAGAAGTCGGGCGCGACGTCGTAGTACGCGTGCGTATTGATGCCATACCATTGGGCTTGCCCTGGCCCAGTAAGTGAAATGACATTGTCGGCATAACCATGATCATGCTGCAGAATAAAGTGTGTCTTGGGGGTGATCATGTGCTTCAGCACGACGCTGTACATGCCCCAGAAAGCATTGCTGCGTGACGATGCCTGGCTGCCGGTACCGGAGATGTTGGCCGAACTTCTCTTGTCGTCCGTGGTGTAGGTGAGGCCACCGATGCCGCCCCAGTTATCCATCTGCCTGTTAAAGTTGCCATCCCAGCCGCCGGTACCACTGCCGGTGATGGCGCCGCTCATGAACACCACATTCTTGTCGACATTGTAGTTGGTCAATACGCCGGTGTGGGTAAAGGGTTCGCCGTACTGCATGGTGTAAGCATGGCTGTAGAAGAAGTTGTTGGGTGCCGGCACCGATTCATAGCCGATCGGTGTATAAAAATGGCCCGCCTTGACGTTGAGGCCGTTGCCGATCGGCGCATAGGCCTCGACAAAAGCCTGCGGCAGTGCGATGCCGTAGTTACGACTGGAGTTGCAACACAAGTCAAGATCCCACGTTCCCCTGTTAGGCATCGCAGCTCCGCTGTTTACATCGAATGCAGGATTACCGTAAGCTTGGGTAAAAATAGCGTCGGTACCGAACATGAAGTCCGCCCGGAATCCCAGATCCCACGACTTGCCTTCGCTCACCACCGCGCGCTGTAGAAATATATTGAACTGATTCATCTGCGCTTGGTTGGCGCGATCACCGAAAGTGACCGGGCCATTGTAGCCAAGGGTCGAGTGACTCGGATTGAACGTCGCACCGCCATTCACCCAGCCCCCAATCTCTATGCCCTTGTCCTTGAAGAGTTTCGGCATGATGAGGTTATTCAGACTGGCGTTCGCCTGTGCGCTGGTTGCGCTCATGGCGAAGGACAGCAGGCTGCCCGCTACGATAATTGCCATCCGATTCCTGCGAACTGTCATACGTTGCATTTTCGTAGCTCCCTTCAAATTAAGGACTGGATAGAAACACTAAAATTAAAATGGACATTGTGCCGGAAAATAACTGATTTTCCATAAAATGTCTATGAAATATTGTAGAAACACAAAAGACAAGCAACTCCTGAAATCATCAATTACGGGAACCTTTGTCTGGCAATAGTTCCGGCGATTCGGGATGACTAACTAGCGCCAGCAAACTTTTAGCCGGCCGTAACGGGCGGCATGAGTTCTGCACGCTTCAAATCATCACCCTTGTCATTCCGAATATGGAAACCCTGTTGCCGCCTACCCCAGGAACAATTTGTACGCGGGATTCTTGCTTTCATCCCAGTAGCGGTAACCAAGTTGGTCGAGAAACGTCCTGAATTCGGCTTTCTCTGCGGGGGGTACCTCCATGCCCACCAGCACGCGGCCGTAATCAGTACCATGGTTGCGGTAATGAAACAGGCTGATGTTCCAGTGGTGGCTC
>JAYUYT010000106.1:0-10584 GCA_043752345.1 Nitrosospira sp. | reverse complement strand
GGGGCAAAGCGTGCCTGTGCCTCGGCATGCGGCAGGATCGCCCGGATCGCGCCTTGATCAATGGCGATGGCGTGATCGTGCAGCAGTGTTCCGGCAGGTTCCACTGGAACGATCCAGCGAGCCGCCAGCAATGTATCTATTTTTATGGGATGGGACATTTAGCGTAGCAGCTTAGCAAAAAAAGCCCTGCACGGCGGCAGGGCTCTGTCTTTTACTTCGCCCAAATCAGATTTATTTCGCTTCCCGTGTTCCGGCTACTTCAATTTCGACTCGACGGTCGGGTTGCAGACAATCGATCAGTCCTTTGGTTTTTCTGTCGCCTTTGCAGCTATCCCCGGTCACGGGATTGGCTTCGCCTTTTCCATCCGTGAAAATGTTACTGGGGTTGATGTCCTTGCTTGTTACCAGATAGTTCTTGACCGCTTCGGCACGACGTGCCGACAGTCCTTTGTTGTATTCCTCGGTGCCAATGCGATCGGCGTAACCGATGGCGACGATCAAATCGTATTTGATCCCGGTCAGCTTGCTGACGAGATTATCCAGTGCCCGCATGCCTTCGGGTTTCAGCACGGCTCTGTCAAAATCGAACAGCGTATCAGCGGAAAGAGTCACTTTCTCTGGTGCGGTTTTGGCGACTGTTGCAGCGGCTGCAGCTGTGGCTGCAGCAGACTTGGCCGCCTTCTCTGGCTTTATCACCAGATCAGGGTCGCATGCATAGATCGCCTTGGCGGGAGTCCAATCGCTGGTGTGCCAGCATAAATTGGTGGAATTCCTGGCAGGCACAGCGCGGTCGTCTACCAGGTAGGCTTCCGGTTTTACTACTTGAGCCATGGCGGCTCCAGAAAGAAATATGGGCAGAGCTATTGCTCCAAACAAGAGCTTTTTGGTCAATGCGATTTTCATGGGTAATACTCCTTTTTCGGAAAAATTTAAATTTAGAACCGGACTATTTGTTGCTTGAGCGTACACGAGCAGAAATATATCCAACTGCTACGGTATGGTATCGTATAGCACATTATCTTAGGAGATGCCGGTATTCTGGCTATCCATTTGTAGATTTGAGTCTATCAAGCAGGCGGCGGCATGACCAAAGGGATCGTTGAATAAGGTCATTCATGGAGCGCGGTGTCAGGTTCGTAGCGAAGGGAAATGAGCATTCGCGCCCCCGTCTTTCGCACATCCCATCCCGCAAAGCCGCCGTCGTGCTCGCGTGGGACTCGTTCAGCGGTTCCCTAGCACAGCCGGGTGGCTACAACAGGGTCGGCGTGTTAGAATTAGCGACTTTATTTCTTGCTGTCCGCGGCAAAATTCCCGCCATAACTTATTGTCTCTGATAGAAAAATAATGGATCAATTCGCAAAAGAAACCCTGCCGATCAGCCTCGAAGAGGAAATGCGTCGTTCCTATCTGGATTACGCCATGAGCGTAATTGTGGGACGGGCGCTGCCGGATGTGCGCGATGGCCTGAAACCGGTACACCGGCGGGCGCTATTCGCCATGCATGAGCTTTCCAATGACTGGAACCGTCCTTACAAGAAATCCGCGCGCATCGTCGGCGATGTGATCGGCAAGTATCATCCCCACGGAGATACCGCGGTTTACGACACCATCGTGCGCATGGCGCAGGACTTCTCGTTGCGTTACATGCTGGTGGACGGCCAAGGCAACTTCGGTTCGGTGGACGGCGATAACGCGGCGGCAATGCGTTATACCGAAATCCGCATGTCGCGCATCGCCCATGAGCTGCTGGCGGACTTGGACAAGGAGACGGTGGATTTCGGCCCGAACTACGATGGTTCGGAGAAAGAGCCGCTGATACTGCCGGCAAAAATTCCTAATCTGCTGATCAACGGTTCTTCCGGCATCGCGGTCGGCATGGCGACGAATATCCCACCGCATAATCTGAATGAAGTAGTGGAAGCCTGTCTGGTCCTGCTGAAAAATCCCGAGACCAGCATAGACGAATTGATTGAAATCATTCCGGCGCCGGATTTCCCGACTGCCGGCATCATCTACGGCATTGCCGGGGTGAGAGAGGGCTACCATACCGGGCGTGGCCGCGTGGTGATGCGCGCCCGCACGCATTTCGAGGACATGGAGAAAGGCAGCCGCCAGAGCATCATCATTGACGAGTTGCCGTATCAGGTAAACAAGGCCAACTTGCTGATCCGTATCGGTGAGCTGGTACGCGACAAGAAAATCGAGGGCATTTCCGATTTGCGTGATGAATCGGACAAATCCGGCATGCGCGTGGTGATTGAACTGAAACGCGGTGAAGTGGCGGAAGTGGTGTTGAACAATCTGTATAAAGAAACGCAGATGCAGGACACTTTTGGCATGAACATGGTGGCCTTGCTGGATGGGCAGCCGCGCCTGCTGAATCTGAAGCAGATGCTCAGTGCATTCCTGCGCCATCGGCGCGAAGTAGTGACGCGGCGTACGGCTTTCGAACTGAAGAAGGCACGTGAGCGCGGTCATTTGCTGGAAGGTCTGGCGGTGGCGCTGTCCAATGTGGATGATGTAATCGCCTTGATCAAGGCGGCGCCGACCCCGGTGGTGGCCAAAGATGCGCTGATGGCGAAGATATGGCGTTCAAAGCTGGTAGAGGAAATGCTCACACGCGGCGCAGTCGATGCTAAGGCATTCCGTCCGGACGGATTGGCAGCGGAATTCGGTCTATCGAAAAAAGGCTACCGTCTGTCCGACGCGCAAGCGCAGGCAATTCTGGAATTGCGCCTGCAGCGCCTGACCGGACTGGAGCAGGACAAGATAGTCAGCGAGTACAAAGAGGTAATGGAAAGGATTTCCAACTTCCTCGATATTCTCGCCAAGCCGGAGCGGATTACCACCATCATCACCGAGGAACTCACTGCCATCAAACAGCAGTTTGGCGACAAACGCCGCAGCGAGATCGTGATCAGCACGCAGGATTTGAGCATGGAAGACTTGATCGCGCCGGCCGATATGGTGGTAACGCTGTCGCACAGCGGTTACATCAAATCACAGCCGCTGGACGATTATCACGCACAAAAACGCGGCGGGCGCGGCAAACAGGCGACAGGCACCAAAGAAGATGACTTCATCGATAATCTGTTCATCGCTAATACGCACGATTACATTCTGTGCTTTTCCAGCCGTGGACGGGTGTACTGGATCAAGGTTTACTCGGTGCCGCAGGGTGGTCGTTCCGCGCGCGGCAAGCCCATCGTCAATCTGGTGCAACTGGAGCAGGGTGAAAAGATCAACGCCATCCTGCCGGTAAAAGCGTTTGACGAGAACCGCTACATCTTCATGGCCACCTCCTTTGGTACCGTGAAAAAAACGTCGCTGTCCGAGTTCTCGCGGCCGCGCACCAGCGGCATCATTGCAGTGGGACTGGATGAAGGCGATTATCTGATCGGTGTTGCGCTGACCGAAGGCAAGCACGATGTGATGCTGTTTTCCGATGCGGGCAAGGCGGTGCGTTTCGATGAGAATGACGTGCGGCCGATGGGGCGCGGTGCGCGCGGCGTGCGCGGCATGAAGCTGGGCAAGGGACAGAAAGTGATTTCCCTGCTGGTGGCCGAGAGCGAGGAACTGGCGGTATTGACCGCGACCGAGAATGGTTTCGGCAAGCGTACGCCGATAGGCGAATACACCCGTCATGGTCGCGGCACCCAGGGCATGATTGCGATCAAGACCAGTGAGCGTAACGGCAAAGTAGTAGCGGCGCGGCTGGTCAGACAGGATGATGAAATCATGCTGATTACCACCGGCGGTGTGCTGATCCGCACCCGCGTCAAGGAAGTCCGCGAAATGAGCCGTTCCACCCAAGGGGTGACCCTGATCAATCTGGACAAAGGCGAGAAGCTCGCTGGACTGGAGAGAGTGGTTGAGACCGACGGAGAGTAGCAATTGAATTGCAGGATGGCGGGAGTGCAGGAGTAAGGAATGGAACGTATATTTAATTTCAGCGCAGGCCCTGCGATCATGCCGGCGGAAGTGCTGCAGCAGGCGCGTGACGAGATGCTCGACTGGCATGGCAGCGGTATGTCGGTGATGGAGATGAGCCATCGCGGCAAGGAATTCATGGCCATCGCCGCAAAAGTTGAAGCTGATTTGCGCGAACTGGCGGGTATTCCAAGTAATTACAAGGTACTGTTCCTGTCGGGCGGTGCTTCCAGCCAGTTTGCCATGGTGCCGATGAATCTGTTGCGCGGCAAGAAAAACGCCGATTATGTCAACACCGGCGAATGGTCCAAGAAAGCCATCAAGGAAGCGCAGAGATATTGCACTGTCAATATTGCAGCTTCGTCTGCAGATGCGAATTTCAGCTACGTGCCAACACAGGACAAATGGACGCTTGATCCGGCTGCGGCGTATGTGCATTACACGCCCAATGAAACCATCGGCGGCGTGGAATTCAACTGGGTACCTGATTTGAACGGCGCTGTGCCGCTGGTGGCGGATATGTCTTCCAGCATCTTGTCGCGCCCGCTGGATGTGGCCCGGTTCGGGCTGATTTATGCCGGCGCGCAGAAAAACATGGGCCCGGCAGGATTGACCATCGTCATTGTGCGCGAAGATTTGCTGGGAGCAACCGTGCCCGGGACGCCGACCATGTTTGATTACAAAATCCATGCCGATAATGACTCGATGTATAACACTCCGCCCACCTATGCCATGTACATCATGGGTCTGGTATTGGAGTGGCTGCAGAGAAATGGCGGTCTGGCGGCGATGGAGAAGGTCAATATAGCCAAGGCCAAACTACTGTATGACTTGCTCGATGCCACTGATTTTTATCATTGCCCGGTGGCCAGATCCGACCGTTCGCGGATGAATGTGCCTTTCACCCTGAGGGACGCGGCGCTGGATGGAGCATTCCTGCAACAGGCGCAGGCGCGCGGCCTGATACAACTGAAAGGTCACCGTTCAGTGGGCGGCATGCGCGCTTCGATCTACAACGCCATGCCACTCGAGGGAGTAGCTGCGCTGGTCGAATTCATGCAGGAGTTTGCAAGCAGTCATGCCTGAGCGCGCACATAAAGTTTTTCAGATACTCACACTCAACCCGATTTCGCCACTGGGTTTGAAGCATTTTGTTGCCAGTCATTACGTGGTGGGCAACGACATCGTCGAGCCGGATGCGATCCTGGTGCGCTCGCACAATATGCTGAAAATGGATATTCCGCCAAGTGTCAAGGCGATAGGCCGGGCAGGAGCGGGTACCAACAATGTTCCGGTCAAGGACATGAACCTGCGCGGGGTGGCGGTGTTCAACGCTCCTGGCGCCAATGCCAATGCAGTAAAAGAACTGGTGTTGGCAGGCATGTTGCTGGCATCGCGCAATCTGGTGCCTGCGATTCGTTTCACCGAAGGCTTGCAGGGCGACGATGCCACTCTGCATAAACTAGCGGAAGAAGGCAAGAAGCAGTTTGCCGGGATAGAGTTGCCGGGACGCACGCTGGGCATCATTGGTCTGGGTGCAATTGGCAGGCTGGTGGCAGATGCGGCCATCCGGCTCGGCATGAAAGTGATGGGCTACGACCCGGAAATCACCGTGGAGGCAGCCTGGAATTTGTCGGCGGAAGTGAAAAAAGCCCAGAGCATCGAAGAGCTGTTGCGCAACAGCGATTTCGTTACGCTGCATGTGCCGTTGCTAGACGCGACCCGTCACCTGATTAATCAGCAACGCGTGCAGAGTATGAAGAAAGGCGCAATTCTGCTCAATTTCTCGCGTGACGGTATCGTCGATGAGGATGCAGTGTTGATGGGGATCGAGTCCGGCGTAATAAAAAATTACGTATGCGATTTTCCCAGCCAGAAATTTCAGTATCATGCGGCGGTCATCATGCTGCCGCACCTGGGTGCGTCCACGCGGGAAGCGGAAGAAAATTGCGCAATAATGGTGGTGGAGCAGATGATGGATTATCTGGAAAACGGCAACATCACCAACACCGTCAATTTCCCCAATGTGACCATGGGACGCGAATCGCCCTACCGGGTGGCGGTGGCCAACTCCAACGTGCCCAATCTTCTGGGGCAGATTTCCACCACCATGGCAAAAGCTGGGCTTAACATTCACAATATGGTGAATAAATCGCGCGGCGAGATGGCCTACACGCTGGTAGACGTGGACAGCCCGGTGCCGCAGCAAACCATAGACGAGATTGCGGCGATTCCCGGCGTGCTGATGGTGCGTTACTTGCCGGTACTGGCCGATTAGTTGCGAACAAGATGAGTCTCCCTCAATGATCGATCAACTCAAGCAATTGCGAGATCAAATAGACGCGATAGACAGCGAGCTGCTCAAATTGGTGAGCACGCGCGCCGATCTTGCACGGCAGATTGGACAGCTCAAGAACGGCATGGCGTACCGCCCGGAGCGCGAGGCTCAGGTGCTGGCACGGTTAAGTAAATTGAATTCTGGCCCGCTGCCAGACGAGCAGGTCGTGCGGCTGTTCACTGAAATCATGTCGCTGTGTCGCGCGCTGGAGCAACCCCTGACCGTGGCATGCCTTGGCCCGCGTGGAACTTTCTCGGAAGAAGCTGCGTTGAAACGTTTCGGCAGCGTGGTGACGACCCTGGCATGCGATTCGATAGACGAGGTATTCCGCAAGGTCGAGTCGGGTGCGGCGAGTTATGGGGTGGTGCCGGTGGAAAACTCCACCGAGGGCGCGGTCGGCAGAACGCTGGATTTGTTGCTGCAAACTCCGTTAAAGGTATGTGGTGAAGTGCAGTTACCGGTGCATCAGTGTCTGCTGGCACAACATAATGATCTTGCGCGCATCCAGAAAATTTACTCGCATCCGCAGTCATTCGCGCAGTGTCACGAATGGTTGAATGCCAACCTGCCCCATTTATCCGGGGCGGCGCGGGTCAACGCAGCGAGTAATGCCGATGCTGCCAGACTGGCTGCGGAAGATGAGGCCGCCGCAGCCGTAGCCGGCAAAAAGGCCGCCGAGGTGTTTGGACTTACCATCTGCGCCGAGAATATCGAAGATGACTCGAAGAACACCACACGCTTTCTGGTGATCGGCGCGCAGGATGTCGCCGCTTGCGGCAAGGATAAAACGTCGCTGGTGATGTCGGTCAAGAATCAGCCTGGTGCGATCCATGAGTTGCTGGCGCCGCTGGCACAGTATGGCGTCAGCATGAGCCGCCTGGAGTCCCGCCCCTCCCGCACCGGCCTGTGGGAATATGTATTTTTCGTTGATATCGAAGGCCACCAGCAAGACCAGAAAGTGGCGCAGGCGCTGGCAGAATTGCGCGAGCGAGCCGCGTTCCTGAAGGTGCTCGGTTCCTACCCTGCGGCGTGATCCAATTTTAACTTCCTGATTGCCTGATTCCAAGATTCTGACTTTATGAATATTTGCGACCTCGCGCCGGAATATATCCGCGCCATTACACCCTACCAGCCGGGCAAGCCGATTTCTGAATTGGCGCGGGAGATGGGTCTGGACCAGCATGCCATCGTCAAGCTGGCGTCCAACGAGAACCCGTTGGGGCCGAGTCCGCTGGCGCTGGCAGCAATGACCCGGGCGCTGGAGGAAGTGGCGCTGTATCCGGATGGAAGCGGTTTCGAGTTGAAAGCGGCATTGTCGCAGCGTTATGCGGTGAGCAGCGAGCAGATTGTATTGGGCAACGGTTCCAACGATGTGCTGGAACTCGCCGCCAGGGTATTCCTGAAACCGGGAGCAGCGGCAGTTTATTCGCAACATGCTTTTGCCATTTATCCGCTGGTGACCCAGGCAGTCGGCGCCAGCGGCATCGCGGTTCCCGCCATAAAATATGGCCATGACCTGGATGGCATGCTGGATGCAATCACGCCGGAAACGCGCGTGGTGTTTATCGCCAACCCCAATAATCCGACCGGCACATTATTGGCCGCTGCCGATTTGTTGCGTTTTCTGCAGCGGGTATCGCCGGATGTGCTGGTGGTGCTGGATGAGGCCTACAACGAATATTTGCCGGACACGGCCAAGGCCGACAGCATTGCATGGCTCAAGCGCTTTCCCAATTTGCTCATCACCCGCACTTTCTCCAAAGCCTACGGCCTGGCGGGTGTGCGCGTGGGATTCGGCCTGGCGCGTGAAGACGTGGCGGGGTTGATGAACCGGGTGCGCCAGCCGTTCAACGTTAACAGCATAGCTCTGGTGGGCGCGGTGGCGGCGCTGGGAGACGTGGAATTCGTGAAGCGTTCCTATGCACTCAACCGGGCAGGGATGATGCAGGTTACCACCGGCCTGCGGCGGCTGGACATCGAATACATTTCGTCTTATGGCAATTTTCTGAGTTTTCGCGTGAACGGCGGTGATGCCGGCGCGATTTATCAAAGCCTGCTGAAACAGGGCGTGATCGTACGCCCCATCGGCATTTATGAAATGCCCGAACACCTGCGGGTCACCATCGGCCTGGAATCGCAGAACCAGAAATTCCTGCAATCACTTGAAGTAGCACTCGGAGAATCAGCTTGATCATCATCATGAACAGTGGCGTCACTGACGAACAAGTAGACGCGGTGGTAAATAAAATCCGGAGCTTCGGCCTGGACGCCAATATTTCACGCGGCACCGAGCGCACCGTGATCGGCGCCATCGGTGATGAGCGCAAGCTTGAGCCGGAAATGTTTGACACTCTGCCCGGAGTCGAATACTCCATGCACATCGTCAAGCAGTACAAGATCGTGTCGCGCGAATCACACAAGCACGATTCGGTGATCAATATTGGCGGCGCACGCGGGGCGCCCGGAGTTGCATTGGGAGGCAACCAGATTCAGGTGATCGGCGGACCGTGCTCGGTGGAAACCCAGCAGCAGATGGATCTGGCAGCACAGCAGGTTGCTGATGCCGGTTGCCGGTTGATGCGCGGCGGTGCTTTCAAGCCCCGCACCAGTCCTTATACCTTCCAGGGCAAGGGCGAGGAAGGGCTTGCAATATTTCGCAAGGCGGCGGACAAATATAACCTGCCTATCGTCACCGAACTGATGGATGCGCGCATGCTCGATGCCTTCCTTGAGTACGATGTGGATGTGATCCAGATCGGCACTCGCAGCATGCAGAACTTCGAACTGCTGAAGGAAGTGGGGCGCACCAACAAGCCGGTGATACTCAAGCGCGGCATGTCGGCGACCATTTCCGAATGGCTGATGGCGGCGGAATACATTGCTGCCGGCGGCAATCACAACATCATTTTCTGCGAGCGCGGCATCCGCAGCTTCGAGACCGCTTACCGCAACGTGATGGACGTGACCTGCATCCCGGTGCTGAAGAAAGAAACGCACTTGCCGGTGATCGTCGATCCTTCGCATGCCGGCGGCAAGGCCTGGATGGTGCCGGCACTCGCGCGTGCGGCGATTGCTGCTGGTGCCGACGGCCTGCTGGTGGAAATGCACCCGAATCCGTGCGAGGCCTGGTGCGATGCCGACCAGGCGCTGAACCCGCAGGAATTCAAAGACCTGATGGGGTCGCTCAAAGGAATAGCACAAGTGATCGGACGCAGCATGTAGTGCAGAACCAATCGCGAACAAGATAAAACCCTACTCGAGATGGCAAACGTTGTGATCAATAAACTGGTGATTATCGGCGTCGGCCTGATCGGCGGCTCATTCGCGCTGGCGCTGCGCAAGGCAGGACTGGTCAAACATATCGTCGGCATCGGCCGCAGTCGCGAGAACCTGCAGCGCGCATGTGAGCTGGGGGTGATAGACGAAATCGCCGCTGATCTTGCGCTGGCTTTGCAGGGAGCGGATCTGGTGTTGCTGGCGATGCCGGTAGGGCAGACCGGCAAGATCATGGCGCAAATTTCTCCCCATCTCGCAGCCGGAACCATCGTGACCGACGCCGGCAGCACCAAGCAGGATGTGGTTGCAGCAGCGCGTTCTTTTCTGGCCGGACATCTGCAGAATTTTGTTCCCGGTCATCCCATCGCTGGCGCAGAACTGAGCGGAGTGACTGCAGCCAGCGCTGATCTGTTTCGCGACAAAAATCTGGTGCTGACGCCGCTGGATGAGACCAGCGCCGAGGCGGTGACGCGGGTGACGGAATTGTGGCAAGGTTGCGGCGCGCGGGTATCGCAGATGCACGCCGACCGGCATGACGCCATCCTCGCCGCAATGAGCCATCTGCCGCATGTGCTGGCGTTCACCTTGATGAATCATGTCTGCGCCGGTGCCGGCGACAAACCGGAAGACCTGCTGCGTTTTGCCGGCAGCGGTTTCCGCGATTTCACCCGCATTGCCGGCAGCTCTCCCGAGATGTGGCGAGACATCTGCCTGGCCAACCGCGAAGCGCTGCTCGGGCAAATCGATGCTTACCAGAACGAACTGACGAACTTGCGCGAGATGCTGGCGCGGGGTGACGGGCAGGCGCTGGAAAAGATTTTCGCTGATGCGCGTGCTGCGCGGCAGCGATGGTTGCAAGACAAGTCTTGAGTGCAGAATATAGTAGCTGTAGGCTGGGATGAGCTTGCGAACCCCAGCGTTTCGAGTCGAGATTACATGTCGCTGGGGTTCGTACCTCACCCCAGCCTTGTATGATCGAATTTAATGAAATGCTGTTAAGGAAGTTAAGTAAGAATTCACGATTCACAGGGAAGGCCGTC
>JAYUYT010000105.1:0-10614 GCA_043752345.1 Nitrosospira sp. | reverse complement strand
TTTCCGGCAAGCTGGTGGTATTCGATTGCGGTGGTGCGGCTCGTGCCGAGAGCATACTCAATGGCCTGAAAGTAGCGCCGGGGGCGTCAGCCATTGGCGCCGATGATTGGGTGCTGGTACACGATGCGGCGCGGCCCTGTTTAAGTGCAGCGCAGCTCGACAATTTGATCGATGAACTGGCTGACGATGTGGTGGGCGGATTGCTGGCGGTGCCGGTGGCCGATACCCTGAAGCGCAGCGATGCTGGCAGCCGGGTTGAACGGACCGAGTCCAGAGAGGGTCTGTGGCAGGCGCAGACGCCGCAGATGTTTCGCTACCAGCTGCTGGTAGACGCCCTGAGCAGAGTGGGTGGGGCGGCCATGACCGATGATGCCGGTGCAGTTGAGGCTCTGGGTCTGCATCCCAGATTGGTACTGAGCGATGCGCGTAATCTGAAAGTTACCTATTCCCAGGACCTGGCTCTGGCGGAATTGATTTTACGAGAGAGGAAACCACAGTGAGCAGAATTAGAACTGGGCAGGGTTTTGATGTGCATCAACTGGCTGCAGGCCGCAAGCTGATCATCGGCGGCGTTACCATCCCTTATGAAAAAGGCTTGCTGGGGCACTCCGATGCCGACGTGCTGTTGCATGCGGTATGCGATGCATTGCTGGGCGCAGCTGCGCTGGGAGACATCGGCCAGCATTTTTCGGATGCTGATCCGCGCTACAAGAATATCGACAGCCGCGTATTGCTGCGCGAAGTTTATCGCTTGCTGGAGAAAAGCGGCTATGAGGTGGGCAATATCGATGCGACCATCATCGCCCAGGCGCCGAAAATGGCGCCGCATATTCCCGCCATGATTGCCAACATCGCGCAGGATCTGCAGATGTCGGCCGCAGATGTCAACGTCAAGGCCAAGACTGCCGAGCATCTTGGTCCGGTTGGCCGGGGCGAGGGCATAGAGGCGGAGGTGGTGTGCCTGATTACCACAACAGATGATGCAGGCAACTGAAACAAATACTGCTGTCCGGGAAGAAACCGTCCGGGTTTTCTTTGCAATCTGGCCAGACGCTGCGGCGCAAAAGCGGTTGACCAAACTGGCAGAACAACTGGAAGCGGTCTGTGACGGGCGCAAAGTCAGGGCAGAAAACATTCATCTGACGCTGGTGTTTCTGGGAGAAGTAAGCGTCAATCGGCTGGACGCACTATGTCAGGTAGCCAATGAGGTTCGGGGCGCCGGTGTGCAAACTTTCGATTTCGCCATCGAGGAAGTTCACTACTGGAAGCATAATCGTATTGCCTATGCGGGAACGGCCAAGGTTCCCCAAGGGCTTCTGGATCTGGCGAATGCTTTACAGAGTGCTTTGTTTGCTGGCGGATTTGCGTTCGATCGTCAGGCTTATGTGCCGCATATAACGCTGGTGAGAAAGGCCAGATGTTCAGCCTTGCCTGAATTGGCGCAACCGATAGTCTGGCCGGTGCGTGAATGGGTGCTGGTGAAATCGGGACAGGCCAACGGCAGATCGGGTTATACCCCTATCGGCCGCTGGCCCTTGGCAGGCTAGAGATAGATGCAGCTTTCCAGATGCCGCGTCAGTTCTTTTTCGTTGACCTTGGTATAGTCTTTTTCGAAACTGTCGCTCACCAGAGCGCGCACATGGTTTCCCAGGCGGCTGTTGACGAGTCCCATGAAGGGGACTGACACCACCAGAATCAGACGCTGGTAGCTATTGGCAGTACGTCCTTGCTCGAGTTCCCGTGCGAGTTGGAGGGCAAAATTCTGAGCTTCATTTTGTTTCGGGTCGGCGGCGGGTACGTAGGAGCCATGGCCGTTGCCGTGGCTCTTGTTGTGTCCGGGACGATCCGAAACCAGATCGTGTCCTTTTTCCCTGCTGGCAGCGTGTTCGAATTCCTTGAGTTTCTGTAGACCTTTCTTGGGTCCGTAATTCGCATACAAAGATGCTGCACTTGCGTTGGCGACTAGTATCCACGTGATGCTCATATAATGCCTCCATAAGATGATGAAGCGATGAGAGTGAAAACCGGGCAATTTCATTGCCAGCATAACATCACGCGGGAGTTTTACAAACCACGGCCTGCTAGCGGAAGTATAATTCCGGTTCACCGCGTAGGCTCGGAGAGCCGCCTAATGGATTATCTGGGTTAAACCTGCCGCTTTGAAAATCCTCGCTCTTGATACTTCCACCGAATACTGTTCTCTTGCGCTCTGGCTCGATAGCGAGATGCTGAGCCGAGAGGTGCTTGCCGGACAGCAGCATTCTGAATTGATTCTGCCGCTGCTGCAGGAACTGCTGGCAGAAGCCTGGTTGACGCTGACACAACTGGATGGCATCGCTTTTGGTGCCGGCCCGGGATCGTTCACCGGCCTGCGCATTGCTTGTGGAGTGGCACAGGGACTCGCTTTCGGCGCGAACTTACCCGTCATGGGCATAGGTACGCTGGAAGCATTGGCGCAGCAAACCGGGAGCGACAGCGTGATTGCCGCGCTCGATGCCCGCATGGGTGAGATTTATCATGCCGCTTACACCAAATCGGCAGATGGCTGGCAAGTAGTGAGTGAGCCCTCGCTCTGCCTACCACAGCAGGCGCCGTTGTTGTCAGGGGATGACTGGACTGGTTGCGGCAGCGGTTTTGCCAAGTATGATGAAGCCTTGCGCAGCCGCTACCATGGGTGTATCGGACGCATTATCGACAACCTCAGTCCGCGTGCGCGCGAGATGGCGCAACTGGCGGCACCCGGATTTGCAGGGGGATTGGGCATTGATCCCGCCGCTGCCGCACCGCTTTATATCCGCAACAAGGTGGCGCTGAAGGAAAATGAACGATGAGTGCCCAGTGGCAGGAAACCCCGCAAATCAGGCGCATGCTTCCGGCAGACCTGGATGCGGTAGTAGCTGTCGAACGCGAGGTTTTTCTCTTTCCCTGGACACGTGGCAACTTCAGTGATTCGCTCGATTCCGGCTATCATTGCCGGGTGCTGGAGCAGGCGGGTCATGTTTTCGGCTACGGTGTGATGACGATCGGGGCAGATGAAGCTCATCTGCTTACGCTCAGTATCGCTGCCAGCTGGCAACGGCAGGGCTGGGGTGAAAAATTGCTGCAGCATTTTATTCAGATCGCCAGAGAACACCATGCGCAGTCGATGTTCCTGGATGTGCGTGCATCCAATCAGGCCGCTGCCCGAATGTATGAACGGATTGGGTTCAGGCATATCGCCCGCCGCAAGGATTATTATCCCGCGATGGGCGGGCGCGAGGATTCATTGATTATGGAGCTGACGTTGTGAATATTGCCGTGAGCCTGCCATGAGCATCAGGCGCGAAGAAATACTCGAGGAACTGGGTCTGACGCCGCTATGGCACAGCCGGATTGCGCGGGGCACCACGGATGGCGCGATGGATTCCAGTTACCAGACTGATACCGCGGACGCCAGGCGTGAGCAGATTCTGCGCATGGACTGGACTCAGCTCAAGGCCAGCGTGGCAGACTGCACTGCCTGCCCGCTGCATCAGGCTCGCACCCGCACGGTATTTGGTGTGGGCGATGAGAACGCCGACTGGCTGTGGGTGGGCGAGGGCCCGGGCGCTGAGGAGGATGCCAGCGGCGAGCCCTTCGTCGGCCAGGCCGGCAAGCTGCTGGATAACATGCTGGCAGCAATCAGTCTGCAGCGCGGCCGCCATGTTTATATCACCAATATCGTTAAGTGTCGTCCGCCCGGCAACCGCAATCCAGAACCTGCTGAGGCGCAACAGTGCGCGCCTTACCTGGCGCGGCAGATTGAATTGATCCAGCCTAAGCTCATCATTGCGCTCGGAAAAGTCGCTGCGCAGAACCTCTTGCACACCGATGCCACGGTCGCCAGCCTGCGCAGCAAGTTGCATGATTGTTGCGGCATTCCTTTGATTGTCACCTATCATCCGGCCTATCTGCTGCGAACACTGGCCGACAAGGCCAAGGCCTGGGAGGACTTGTGTTTTGCCAGAAGCACCATGCAGACGTTGTTGTAATCGGTGATTTAGCCCCCATTTATCCTGCACCATATTTTTTCAGGAGAGGTCCATGCGTAATCTGCTGTTGTCCCTGACATTGTTGCTTACCCTTGCGTTGAGCGGCTGTGGCTACAATACCCTGCAATCCACTGACGAGCAGATCAAGGCGAGCTGGGCGGAAGTTTTGAACCAGTACCAGCGCCGCGCCGATCTGGTCCCCAACCTGGTAAATGTGGTGAAAGGTTTTGCCGCGCAGGAGAAAGATGTGCTGCTGGGGGTGACCAACGCCCGTTCCAGGGTGGGCGGGATTCAGGCAACACCCGAGCTGATTAACGATCCTGCGGCGTTTGCCAAGTTTCAGAGTGCCCAGGGAGAGTTGTCGGGCGCGCTGTCGCGTCTGCTGGTGGTAGTGGAAAATTATCCGCAGCTCAAGTCGGATGCCAATTTTCGTGAACTGCAGGCGCAACTGGAAGGCACCGAGAATCGTATTACCGTAGCCCGCAACCGCTACATCAAGGCGGTGCAGGAATACAACGTGGTGGTGCGCTCCTTCCCCAGCAATCTTACTGCAATGGTCTTCAGCTTCCAGGTGAAACCCAGCCTTGCGGTGGAGAACGAGAAAGAGATTTCCACTGCGCCGAAGGTGGATTTCAGCGCACCAGCAGCGGGAAAATAAGGGTGTTTTCTCAAACGCTGCTCCGGTCGGTTTTCCCGGGGGCCGTGGTTGTATGACTTCCACTAGGCTCGTTCAAGTCTGGGTAAAAACCCTGATGTTGGTTGCACTGCTGCTTTCTGCTCCATTGGCTGGGGCAGATGTGGCGGTTCCGCCGCTGAAATCCCGCGTCACTGACCTGGCCGGGACGCTCCCCGCTGCTGTGGCCGCACAACTGGAGCAGAAATTGGCGGCATTTGAGGCGAGAAAAGGCAACCAGGTGGCAGTGCTGATCGTCCCCACTACCCAGCCAGAAACCATCGAGCAATATTCGATTCGCGTTGCTGAGGCATGGAAGCTGGGACGCAAGGGGGTGGATGACGGTGCCTTGCTGCTAGTTGCAAAGAACGACAGGACGCTGCGCATAGAAGTGGGCTATGGTCTCGAAGGCGCGCTGCCGGATGCCGTGGCAAAGCGGATTGTCGAAGAAATAATTGTTCCGGAATTCCGGCAGGGAGATTTTGCTGGCGGCATTGTCGCGGGGATCGAGCGGATTCTGGGTGTGATCGAAGGGGAGCCGTTACCGCCGCCCCAGCCCATGTCTGGCGCCAACTCTGCTAGCGGAATGGACGCCGTCCTGGAAAATATGCTTCCCATACTCATCGGGTTGATCGTGTTTGGCAAGATATTACAATCCATGTTCGGACGCCTCATCGGCGCCACGGTAATGAGTACGGTGGCGGGGTTCATCGGTTGGCTGGTTTTTTCCTCACTGATCGTCGCGCTATTCATTGCGCTGCTCATATTTTTCTTGGGACTGTTCGGCAACGCAGGCAGCGGAATTTATCGGGGTGGGCGTGGTGACTGGTCTGGCGGCGGCTTTGGCGGGGGTGGTGGTTTCGGTGGCGGCGGTGGCGGTTTTGGTGGTGGCGGCGCATCGGGGAGATGGTAAGTGAATTTCACGCGCGTACTGCGGCATCTCTTTACTGGTCGACTGACTCTGCGGCGCGCGTTTCCCGCCGCCTCCCTGAAGGCTATCGAACAAGCCATCAAGCAGTCAGAAACAAGCCACGATGGTGAAATTCGCTTTGCGGTGGAAGCAGCATTGCATATATTGCCGCTGCTTGGAAATCAGTCAGCGCGGCAGCGATCGATAGAAGTATTTTCCCGGCTGCGGGTGTGGGATACCGAGAGCAACAACGGGGTGCTGATTTATTTACTGCTGGCCGACCGTGACGTGGAAATTGTTGCTGACCGCGGAATTCACAGCAAGGTCGGCAGCGAGGAATGGGAGAAAATCTGTCGCGCGATGGAGACCGCTTTTCGACAGGGGCGATTCGAGGCGGGGGTGATTGCCGGCATCGGCGCTATCAGCGGGCATTTGCAAGCGCATTTCCCGACAGAGCGGCAAGGTGGAGAGAATGAACTTGCCGACAAGCCGGTGATTCTATAGCGCGGTTGTTAATGCCCCTTGTGCGCCCCGATCAGGTGCAATGAGTCTTGCTTGCTCTGGTTGAGCAAGTGCCATTTGCGTATCAGTGTCATGATTACCGCCACAAACAAGCCGAACAGAATGATGACGGTGTAAACGTGTACATCGAGGCTTATCAATACGGCATACAGCATCAGCATGGTAAGTATGCTCAAATTTTCGTTGAAGTTCTGTACCGCAATAGAGTGACCCGCGCCCATCAGGATATGGCCGCGATGCTGCAGCAGGGCGTTCATCGGCACTACGAAGAATCCCGCCAACCCGCCGATCAGCATGAGCAATCCGATCGCGACCCACAGGTCGCGCACTACGATCATGGTCATTACCACTATGCCCATGGCGATGCCCAGCGGAATTACATTCACCGACTGCCGCAATGAGACCAGGCGTGCCGCCATGACCGCGCCCACTGCAATACCGAGAGCAACCACGCCCTGCAACTGTGCAGCTTTGCTGAGTGGAAAATCGAGCGCTGCTTCGGCCCATTTCAGCACGATAAATTGCAGGGTCGCACCTGCCCCCCAGAACAATGTCGTTACGGCGAGCGAGATCTGGCCGAGCTTGTCGGTCCATAGCAGCTTCAAGCAGTGCCCGAACTCATGCATCAGGAATAACGGATTTTTGCTGAGTATGCGGTGATCAACTCCGGTGTTGGGAATGTACAAATTAAAAGTGGCGGCAATGCCGTAAAACGTGGCGATAAGCAGAATGCCTGCTTCTGTCACGGTATCCACACCGGTGTCGATGAAAGGAAAATCGAATGCCAGGAATACGGCAGAGACTGCGGGTGTAATCAGCACCCCGCCCAGCACCGTGCCAAGCACAATGGAGGCCACGGTCAACCCTTCGATCCAGCCGTTGGCAATGACCAGTTTATCCGGCGGCAGCAGTTCGGTAAGTATGCCGTATTTGGCTGGGGAGTAAGCGGCGGCGCCCAGCCCCACGATCGCGTAGGCGGCGAGGGCAAAATACTGGTGCGCGGCGAGAAACAGCAGGCTGCAGCCCACGATCTTGATGGTGTTGCTGATGAACATCACCCGCCACTTGGGCATGGAGTCAGCGAAAGCGCCGACGAAAGGGGCGAGGATCACATAGAACAACACAAACACAAACTTGAGCATGGGGGTGAGATAAGCGGGCGCGTGCAGATCTATCAGCAGCGCGATGGCAATAACCAACAACGCATTGTCTGCCAGCGACGAAAAGAACTGTGCCGCCATGATGGTATAGAACCCGCGTTTCAAGCTACTCCCCGGAAATTTTCTCGTTATCAGATAGTGAATTATACAATGGTCATCCATGCCCGTTTTTGGGCAGCGGGTTTTATACCATGAAACTACTGTGGCGACTAACTGTAGCGGTTCCGATTCGTTATCCCGACAATGAAATTCCCGGCAAACACTATCCTGTTGACGGGATTTGTGATTGAATGGCCTGCCAGTCCTCCTACTTACACCATGCAGAAAGCTGTGGCGTAGCAATTCCGCAATAACACCCCGCTAAAAATCAAACAGATGCCACGTCCTATTCAAGCCCTGATCGATCTTTCCGCACTCGAACAGAATCTGTCAATAGTTCGCCGCCATGCACCGCGCGCGCGCGTAATGGCGGTAATCAAGGCCGATGCTTACGGTCACGGATTGCTGCGTGCTGCCAGCGCACTCAAGAGTGCGGACGGATTTGCGCTGCTGGAACTGGATGCTGCGATACGCCTGCGGGATGCAGGCTACCGCCAGCCCATACTGTTGGTTGAAGGTTTTTTTTCCACAGAGGAATTGGCATTGATCGAACAATATCACTTGAGCGCTGTGATTCACCACAGCGAGCAGTTGGCCATGTTATCCGCCTTCAAGCGGCGCGGTGGTCTGGATGTATTTCTGAAGCTTAACACCGGCATGAACCGCTTGGGATTTATGCCTGAGCAGTTTCCAGCCGCGCTGGAACTCCTGAAAACCAGCCCTGCTGTTGGCCGGATCACATTGATGACCCATTTGGCCCTCGCCGATGAGCCCGCTGGCGGGGATAGTGTCAGTGCGCAGTTGCAGTGCTTTGATGACGTCGCTGCAGGACGGAATCTGCCGTGCTCACTGGCCAATTCTGCAGCAATTTTACGCTACCCTGAGACGCATGCCGATTGGGTACGCCCCGGCATCATGCTCTACGGCGCCTCACCATTTGTCGACAGGACTGCCGCCGAACTGGGTTTGCACCCGGTAATGACAGTATCCAGCAAAATCATTGCGGTGCAGAATCTAAAGACAGGAGATGCAGTCGGTTACGGGCATACTTTCCGTGCCGACCGGTCGATGCGGGTCGGCATTGTCGCGGGCGGTTATGCCGATGGCTATCCACGTCATGCACCCACTGGCACACCGGTGCTGGTGAATGGCAGGCGTAGCCGTATTCTCGGACGTGTATCCATGGATATGCTGCACGTGGATTTGAGCGGAATCGAGAGTGCCGGTGTGGGTAGTCCGGTAACTCTCTGGGGAGAGGGGATGCCGGTAGACGAAGTGGCACAGTCGGCGGGCACGATCAGCTATGAGTTGCTGTGTGCTCTGGCGCCGCGCATGCAGATAGTAACGTAGAATAAAAAAGGGCGGTCAAATGACCGCCCTTTTTAGTTAGAGAATTATTATTCGACCTTGGCTTTGGCGCGCAGGTCGTTGACAGCACCTTCAAACTGCCGCTGCAGTACACGCTGTGTCAGATTGTTCTTGATTTCCTCAAATGACGGAATTTTTAGCGGACGCACGTCGTCCAATCGGATTACGTGCCAGCCAAAAGGTGTTTGTACCGGTTGCTCGGTGAGTTGACCTTTATTCAGCTTGGTTAGGGCTACGGCGAACGATTCGACATAATTTCCGGCAGGACTCCAGTCGAGTTCGCCTCCTTTGCTCTTGCTGCCGGTATCCGTAGATTTTTCCTGGGCGATCTTGTCAAGTTTGGCGCCTTTCTTGATGCTGGCGATAATATTCTTGGCTTCCGCCTCGGTGGCGACCAGAACGTGGCGCGCCTTGTATTCCTTGTCACCCATCTGCGTTTTCAGCGCTTCAAATTCCTTGCGCAAGGCCTCGTCACTGACCGGATGAGTCTTTATGTAATCGATCTGGTATGCCCGGACCAGCGCTGTCTGACGGGCAATCTCCAACTGAGCTATGATGTCGGGATCCCGATCCAGCCCTTTTCTCAATGCTTCCTGGGCGATTACCTCTTCGGCGATAAGATCGTCACGCAAAGCTCTTCTGACTTCAGGAGTGTCCGGCTGCCCCTGTGCGGCGCGAGCCTTCATTATAAAATCAAGTCGCGCCTGCGGAACTGCCACTCCATTCACTTTGGCCATGGGTACTGCGGGTTGAGCTTGGGCAACGGTTACGCTGATCAGCCCGGAAATGCCGATCGCAATTAATTGCGAAAATTTTATGAGTTGCATAGAGCTCCCTTGTCAGTGGATTGGATCAAATCTAACCTCTTCAGGAGTATACGCCTTTACGCTGAGTGCGTGAATATCCTTGCGCATCATCTCCCCCAATGCAGCATAGACCAGACGATGCCTGGCCATGGTCGATAGTTCGGAAAACCTGGATGAGACGATAGTAAGAAAGTAATGCCCGCCACCGCTTTTGGCGCCCTCGTGTCCCGCATGCCGGGCGCTTTCATCCAGAATTTCAACTTTCTCCGGATCAAGGGCGGCAAGCCTCTGCCTGATTAGTTCGATCGTATTCAAATTATGGCGTGCCCTGCACTTATGCCGGAAAGACTTTCCGGAATGGTTTGACGGTGACTTTTGCGTAGACACCTGCAGTGACATACGGATCTGCTTCTGCCCAGGCGCTCGCCACCGACAGTGATTCAAATTCTGCCACGATCAGGCTGCCGGAAAATCCTGCCGGACCCGGGTCAGAGCTGTCGATTGCCGGGTAGGGCCCGGCCAGGACAAGGTGCCCGTCTTGCTGCAATGCCTTGAGGCGTTCCAGATGGGCGGAACGAGCCGCCAGACGTTTTTCCAGGCTATCGGGGTTGTCCTCAGCATTTATGGCGTAGAGCATCACGTTCCTTTGTCTTCTTTATCTTCCATATATTTTGCTAGCATCAGTCCTTGCAATAGCACAAACGCCAGCATTAGACCCATGAAACCGAACAGCTTGAAATTGACCCAGGTTTCGGTGGAATAGTTGAAGGCCACGTAGAGGTTGACGCCGCCCATCGTTGTGAAAAACCCCGCCCAACTGGCGTTGAGCCGGCCCCAGACCGTTTCCGGTAGCTTGATTTGTTCTTTCATCATGACGCGAATCAGGTTCTTGTTGAAAACCCCGTGGGCTACCAGCAACGCGCCGGCAAATAGCCAGTAGAGCACGGAAGGTTTCCACTTGATGAAGGTTTCGTCCTGCAGTATCAGTGTGGCACCGCCAAAAACGCCGATGATGACGAGACTCACCCACAGCATGGTGTCGACCTTGCGGTGACGGAACCAAACC
>JAYUYT010000104.1:0-10872 GCA_043752345.1 Nitrosospira sp. | reverse complement strand
TAACCTCACCTGTTTGGAGAGGCCACTGAAGCCTTTGAAAGCTAATAGCCATATAGCTTTCAGTCAACTTGTGTGGCTTCAACTGCGGTTTTTAGGTTGAATGAGTATCTGCAGGGAATCAAATAAGAACTAAGGAGAAAACAATGAAATTGTTACCCGCATTGATCGCTATCATCGCGCTCGTTTTGCCACTGGCAACGCAGACTGCATCTGCCCAGAACGTGTATAAGTGGCGGCTTGCGATGTCATGGCCAGAAGGCACGCCCATGCTGCACAATGCTGCCCAGCGTTTTGCCGACAATGTGGGGAAAATGTCGGCTGGACGTATGAGCATCGCCATCGATGCGCCCGGCAAGCATAAGGCGCCGCTGGGTATTTTCGACATGGTGCGCTCCGGCTCCTATGAAATGGGGCACACCTCCTCCTACTATTACAAAGGCAAAGACCCGGCCGCCACTTTTTTTACTGCCACGCCGTTCGGCATGACCCCGACTGAGATGAATGCCTGGTATTACTATGGCGGCGGCCTGGCTTTGCTGAACAAGGTTTACGCCAAGCACAACATCGTCGCGTTCCCCGGAGGGAATACCCACATTCAGATGGGCGGCTGGTTCAGGAAGGAAATCAACTCACTGAAAGACCTGAATGGCTTGAAGATGCGCATTCCCGGCCATGCCGGTGAAGTGGTGGAAAAGGTCGGCATGAAGCCTACAAGTATTCCACCCGGTGAGCTTTACACCGCGCTGGAGCGTGGCACGATCGATGCGGTGGAGTGGATCGGCCCGGCCAACGACGAGAAAATGGGATTCCATAAAATCGCACCTTACTACTACACCGGCTGGCATGAACCGGGTGCGGAATTGCATGTGTTCGTCAACAAGAAAAAGTTTGATGGCCTGCCGGAAGACCTTAAAACCATCATCGCGGTGGCGGCGAAAGAAACGTCCCTCGACATGCTGTCAGAGTCTTTCTACCGCAATACTTTGGCGTGGGAGAAAATGCAGAAAGAGGGCACAGTCAAAATCCGTACTTTCCCCAAGGAGGTGCTGGATGCATTCAGAAAAGCCAATGATGAACTGCTTGCCGAGTTCGCTGCCAAGTCGCCGGAAGCAAAGGAAGTGATCGAAAGCCAGAAAGCATTCCTCGCCAAGGCCCGGGTCTGGACCAAGATTACCGACGAGGATTATTTGAAACTGCGGTGATCAGGAGATTCAGCAGAGAAATGCTATGCCTGTTGCAGCGAACGAACTGGAATCCCGCTACAGTAGCCATTATCCTGAAACCAGGACATTGCATCCCTGAGCGCCTCCGCTGCAGGCCGGTAGCGATAGCCCAGTTCGCGCGTGGCCTTGTCGCTGGAGAAAAACATCATTTTTTTCGCCATGCGCACACTGTCCATGGTCGCACGTGGCTCAATATCTGTGATCATCGCGGATTTTTCCATCATCCAGGCTATGGGTAACATGAGATTTGCTGAGAGATTCATGCGCTTTGTCGGTTTGCCACTGATCTCATCGATGGTCTGCAATATTTGCAATAAAGTCATGTTTTCGCCACCCAGAATATAACGCTCCCCTGCTTTGCCGTGGGCATATGCCAGCAGGTGACCTTGCGCAATATCATCCACATGCGCGACGTTCAGACCGGTATTCATGTAGGCTGGCATCCGCCCGCATAACGTATCCAACACCATCCGGCCGGTGGGGGTGGGCCTGATATCACACGGTCCTATCGGGGTGGAAGGATTGACAATGACCAGCGGCAGCTTATGCTCGTCTGTGAGCTGCTGCACAGTCTGCTCTGCCAGGAATTTGGAACGCTTATAGTGCCCGGTCATGACAGCAAGACTGGAGAGAGTCTCTTCATTGGCCGGAGTGTCGTCAGAATTCAACCCCAGCGTTGCCACACTGCTGGTGTATACCATGCGTTTTATACCAGCCTCGGCGGCAGCCAGTATCAGTGCCTGGGTTCCTCTGACATTAATGTCATACATGGTTTCCGGGTCCGGTACCCAGAGACGATAATCCGCGGCGACATGGAACAGGCTGTCACAACCGGCCACCGCACGCTGCAAAGATGCAGTGTCACGCAGATCACCTTCCGAAATTTCAACAGTCAATTTATCAAGATTACGCCGGTCGCTACCTGGTCTGACTAGACAGCGTACTTCGTGGCCGGCAGCCAGCAGACAGCGCATGACTGCCGAGCCGACAAAACCGTTTGCTCCAGTAACCAATGATTTCAAAATTATTTAATCCTTAATACCCAGAGTCCATATTAACCCCGCAGGACAAAAGCTAATGCACTATCTCCCCAAGGAGACGACCATTGCGGATATTACCACTGGTGATAGCTGTAATGCAGCCCTCGTCCGGAACGCGGCCAGATAAGATGATCTGGCGGGCAGGGGAGATTACAGTCTGCCTGGAACTGGACAGATCAGGGGTATACCATGCTTCAGTTTAAACCACTCCTTCATCGCGGAAGCGCTGCTGGATTTCCTCTACCTTGTCGATATTTTTGAGCATGGCATCGACGCAGTCACGATCGAGCTTGGTATCAGCCAGACGCCGCAGCATGGCGAAGGCATCATCATTGCTCCATGGTGCCTTATAGGTGCGGCGTGAGGTAAGCGCGTCGAATATATCTGCCACGGCACTGATGCGTGCCTCAATGGGAATCTCATCCCCTTTCAAACCTTTGGGATAGCCGCTGCCGTCGATGGCCTCATGATGGTATTCGGCGATGTTGCGCATGATGCTGACATGGCCGAATGTGCCCAGGCTGAAATCCTGGAGAATGACGTCAATGATCTCGCGACCCTTTTGCGGATGGGTCATCATCACCTTGAATTCCTCTTCGTCGAGCTTGCCCGGTTTGCGCAGGACGCTGTCCGGAATACCGATCTTGCCAACGTCATGCAACGGCGAAAACAGGAAAATATGCTCGATCTGTTCGTCGCTGAGATTATAGTGCGGCGCCAGTTCGCGCGCGATGAGACGAGCATAGTGCGCAGTGCGGTCAATGTGTGCGCCGGTTTCGACATCACGGTAATGGGTCATGCTGCGCGTTGCCTGCACCGCAGCCAACAAGGTGCGAATGGCGGTCAGCTCATTGATAACCATCAAGGCGATAAGATGACCGTAGATATCAATCTGGCGCAAGGCCTCCGGTACAAACGCGTGAAGCTTGAAGGAGTTGAAAAACAGGAAGCCAATAAAAGTGTCACTCTGGTAGAGCGGCATGGTGTAACTAGCCTGATAACCAGTACTCGCTACCTTTTTGGTGTGCTCCTGGACGCCATGCGCGAAAATGGACAAGTCCTGTACTACTCGTGGGCGGCGGCGCTGCATGATCTCGCGTAGTGACGAAGCGGCTCCGAGCGGCACCTCATACGCGGCCAAAGGACTGGCACCTTCGGTGCTGTGGGTATAGGTTTTGAGCATGCTGGTCTTTTCGTCAAAAAGAGCGATGGACAAGCGATCGACAAAGGGAAAATCCTCGCGAATCACCTGGTGCAGGAAACGCAACTTATCGGACAGTGGCAGGCTTTCGTGCAACTGGGCCAATATATCCTGGTGCGGAAACAGATCCTCTTCTGGTGACATGACAGACTCCTTCAGGCAAGTATCACACTCACAATATAACTAGTTGGCAGAATCGTAATAGACCAGCGTCGGAATGCACCAGCCTGCTGTTAATAGCGCTTAATCAGACAGACCGTTCCACCAGAATGACTGTCACTAACTGATACTGCCAGTTAAGGCATCCGGCTCCAGCGGCCCGGATGATCAGCCTTGTATGTCAGGAAGAATTTGGATAGTCTACCTGCCATCAACAGGTTAAGAAAGCATCAGGAGCCTGTATGATTAAAACATGCCCAGACAATTCCTCCCATCATACGAATCCCTGCGGGACTATGCTTTGTGGGCAGTCTACCGTGCCAGGCCCCGGATAGAGGGCGTCTGGCATCACTACAATATTGCCGCACTTACTGCACAAAATAAGTCATCCATGAGAAGAATCATCGCATTAATTGGTGTTGCCCTGCTTTCTGCCGGTTGCGTAACCATCACCCCGGGGCGGTATTCGATCCTGGTTGACAATCATCAGGCACTGAAAAAATATGCTGGAAGCCAAGTTCGGGTCGCCACCATGTTAACACCTGTCAACTACAGCGCAAGCTGTCGACTAATAACAGGGAAAATTCTGGGGCCCGACGGCATGAGCATTGCACAATTTATCGGAAAGGCATTCAACGACGAACTGAAGCTTGCCAATATTTACTCGGACAATGGCGTAGCGCTCATAGGCAGTCTTACAGAGATTAACTTTTCATCCGGTCAAGGGGGGTTACTCTCCAGTGGGTGGTGGGATCTGTCTCTATCGCTTAACTCAGGTAATGGAAAATCGATACGAGTAGCGAACCGATACGAGTTCGAGAGTAGCCTCGATAGAAATGTTGCCTGCGACCGGACTGCCCGGGCGCTGATCCCCGCCGTTCAAGACTTGATAAAGAAGGTCGTCACCGATCCGCAATTCGGCGCGCTGCTGCGATGAGCGAGAAGCTGCGCCGCAGATCAATCTACTTTGCAAACCACCCTATTTCGCCCATCTCTCTTGGCCTGATGCAGCGCTTCATCGGCTGAACCAATAAATTTCTCAGCCAGCGTACTGATATCTCTTTCTGCCGAGTCTGCAATTAACATGGAGACGCCGATAGAAATCGTGACCTGGATACTCTCGCCAGAGAGTGACTGGAAGGAGTAGGATGACATGGCAGCTCGAATCCGTTCAGCGATATCGCAAGCTGGGGGAATGGCGGCCTGCGGTAGCAGAACAACAAACTCCTCACCGCCGTAGCGCGCCATGACATCGCCAGCCCGAAGCTGTACCTTAATCAGCTTGGCGACATTGCGCAGCACTTCATCCCCCGCCTGATGGCCAAAGGTGTCGTTTATGCGCTTGAACTTATCCACGTCGAGAAACATGCAGGCAAGCGGCAGGCCATGGCGTTGCGCATGAGTAATTTCCTCCAGACAACGACTCTCGAAATAGCGACGGTTGTTGACACCGGTAAGTGGGTCGGTCAGCCCCATCAGTTTAAGTCGCTCATGATTGAGGGCGTTCTCCAGACAGATCGCAAAGATGGCTGCCAGTCGTTCAAGGAAATCGGTGCCACTGCCGGTGGCAAAGCGCTCCACTTTGCAACTACCTATATTGAGACTGCCTATCAATTCACCTTGGCTCAGCAGCGGCAGGAATGCTACTGATACACATCCGCAGGGCGACGAATCGAGTATAGCGCTGTGCCGCCCCGTATCGAAAGCTCCGAGGAAAGGCCGGAGGTTGTCACCATACAGATTTGTCAGCACAAATGGACTTTCCAGCAGAACCAGTCCAGCCATTTTCGCATCCCCCCCCTTTTCCTCCTCCAGGATGCGTGCGATTTCATATTCCGGGTCGATGAGCGCCAGGGTCACAGCATCATGGTCAAAAGCAGTCTTAAAATCGCACAACAGTATCTGGATCAATTCCGCCAGCGAGCGCGTGCCGATCAAACACCGCTCAAGCTGATCAAAGCGGTGCATTTTTTGCTCGTTCAAGCGCGCTTCAGCAAGTAATTCTTGCAGTTGGTCACGCTAGCGCTGATTTTCTGTTTGCAGAGCGTTCTCCGGGAACGTGATTTTCAATCCAACTATCGGATAATACACAACCTTGGGTTCCTAGCGAAGCCCGGTCTCATGGATAGGTGAACCGATGTCACTCTGTCAACTTGCAAGAAATGCTGGTAAAGAATATCCCCGTCGCATTTTTATGCAGGGATTGTAACCAGCTTCCACTCAATCTTTCTCTATCACGAGCAGCATCTGCCCGGCGGATACATGCTCGCCTTCCTTGCAAAACAGCTGCTGCACCGTGCCGCTGCCCGGCGCGTCCAGCGCAATTTCCATTTTCATCGATTCGACTATCAGCAACGGACTTCCCACCATGACGTGCTGCCCTTGTTTGACCAACAGCTTCCACACCCTGCCGGTCACGTGCGCACTGACGACGCACGTGCCCTGCGGCAAATCCAGTTCGCTCTGCGTATTCGCCTCGCCAAGCGTAGCTTCGTTCACGTATTCTGTCTGGCCACTACTCTTCCAGCGCTCACGCTCGGCTTCAAATGCGGTCTGCTGTCTGGCCTTGAAAACACTGATTGCCGCCGCATGCTGTCGCAGGAAGCCGTTGTACTGTTTCAAACTGAAAGTGGTTTCTTCCACACGCAGCTTGAAGCGCCCAGCGACAAAATCCTTGCGTAGTTTAAGTAGTTCGCTTTCGCTCACCGGATAGAAGCGGAGCTGGTCGAAAAAACGCAACAGCCAAGGCTTGCCATGCCGGAAATCACCAGTCTCGCGATAACGATTCCACATCTGTACAGTACGGCCGACAAACTGGTAACCGCCGGGACCTTCCATCCCGTACACGCACAAATAAGCCCCGCCTATGCCGACCGCATTCTCTGGCGTCCAGGTGCGTGCCGGGTTGTACTTGGTGGTGACCAGACGATGACGGGGATCCAGCGGAGTCGCCACCGGCGCACCCAGATACACATCGCCCAACCCCAGTACCAGGTAGCTCGCCTCGAACAAAAAACGTTGCACTTCTTCGATGCTGCCCAGCCCGTTGATGCGGCGGATAAACTCGATATTGCTCGGACACCACGGCGCATCATTGCGCACCGACTGCATGTATTTCTCGATCGCCAGCCGCGTCGCTGCGTCATCCCACGATAACGGCAGGTGCACGATGCGCGCCGGCACTTTCATCTCCTCGATGGCAGGCAATTTCTTTTCTGCAGCAATGAGTATGCCCAGCAACTTGTCGCGCGACAGCACGCGCGAGTCAAAATGAATTTGCAACGAACGGATGCCCGGCGTCAGATCCGTAATTCCCTGCAGACTGCCCGCATCAATGGTTCGCTGCACCCATTCCATCAGCGCGTGGACGCGCAAACGCAGATTGAGATCAAGCACCAGCGGGCCATATTCGACCAGCAGATTCTTGTCACCGGACTGGCGATACACCACCTGCACCTGCTGGGAGCTTGCTGGAACGCGGTGCAGAATGGGACTGCCCATTGCACTTGCCCTGGGCAGCACCGGAATGACTTTTGGCAGCCGAAGGTGCCGGATGGTCACGTCCTGCAACTTCTCCAGCGCCAGTGCCTGCTCTGTTGTCATCCAGCGGAAACGCACGCTGTCACCCGGCTTGAGCTGCCCCGTCTTCCATAATTCGGCAGCGATAATGGTGACTGGGCAGACGAAGCCGCCCAGACTGGGGCCATCCGGCCCCAATATCACCGGCATGTCACCAGTAAAATCTACTGCGCCGATGGCGTACGCGTTGTCGTGGATGTTGGATGGATGCAATCCCGCTTCGCCACCATCGCTGCGCGCCCATTCCGGTTTTGGACCGAGCAGACGCACGCCGGTACGATTTGAATTGTGGTGCACTTTCCAGCTAGTCGCAAAAAAATCCTGGATATCCGTTTCGGTAAAAAAATCTGGCGCGCCGTGCGGGCCGTACAGCACGCCAATTTCCCAGCTATCGGTATAGTGTGGAACCAGTTCCTGCGGCAGGGCGCGGCGGGCATGACTGTGCGCCGTGGCGATGTGCAACACATCACCGCTACGCAAGGCACGCCCGGCATGTCCGCCAAACTGACCAAGTGTGAAAGTGGCTTTGCTGCCAAGATAAGCGGGTACCTGAAAACCGCCCTGCACCGCCAGATAAGCTCGGCAGCCATGGCCCATGATTTTCCCGAACTGCAGCAGCGCCCCCGCCTTGGCCGCGTACGACTGCCATTGCGCCAACGGCTCACCATCCAGACGAACCTCGATAGGGGCACCGGTCACGGCAATCACACTGTCGCAGTTGAAACGCAGGGTTGGGCCGATAAAGGTAATTTCGAGTCCAGCCTGATCTTGTGCGTTGCTAACCAGACGATTGGCCAGACGAAATGCCAGGCTGTCCATCGGCCCAGATGGCGGCACACCGACATGCCAATAGCCCAGCCGTCCGGGATAATCCTGCAGCGTGGTCTGCACACCGGGGTCGAGCACCTCGATGGTATGTGCAAGGTAATGGAAACCGTTCAGAAAACTGGTGGTGTGCTGGCCGCTGCAGAACAGCGTGCTGCGCAAGACCTGCTTGAGATAATCCAGATTGGTTTCAATGCCGTGCAGTGCAGTCGCAGCGAGTGCGGTCAGCAGGTTGGTAATGGCCTGTTCACGTTCTGCCGCATGCACAATGATCTTGGCCAGCAGCGGATCATAGAACGGTGATATCTCGACGCCGCGCTCCACCCAGGTCTCGACACGCGCCGCAGATGGGAATTCGGCAGCAGTGAGCACCCCGCAGCAAGGCTGAAAATCTTTGGCTGGATTCTCGGCATACACCCTCACTTGCATGGCAGTACCGCGCGGCTTGATGTCGAACGAATCCAGCGGCGGCAGATCTCCGGCAGCCTGCCGCACCATCCACTCCACCAGATCAATGCCGGTCACTTCTTCGGTCACGCCATGCTCGACTTGCAGGCGCGTATTCACTTCGAGGAAATAGAACTCGCCGCCGGATGCATCGAAAATATATTCCACCGTGCCAGCCGACTGGTAGTTGACCGCCAGGCCCAGGCACACAGCGGTATCCAGCAGAGCCTGGCGTAAGCGCGGCGTAAGATTGGGTGCAGGCGTTTCTTCGATCATCTTCTGGTTGCGCCGTTGTACCGAGCAGTCGCGCTCGCCCAGCGCTATCACTCCGCCCTTGCCATCACCGAAAATCTGCACCTCAATGTGGCGGGCATTCTCGACATATTTCTCCAAAAACAGGCCGGCATCCTGGAAGTTATTCTGCGCCAGGTATTTCACCGCTTCGTAAGCGCCGCTCAATTCATCCCTGTTCCAGCACAAACGCATGCCGATGCCGCCGCCGCCAGCAGTGCTTTTCAGCATGAGCGGATAGCCGATCTGCGCCGCTGCGTGCAATGCTTGATCTACGTTGTCCAGCAAGCCGGTTCCAGGCAACAGCGGCACCTGATTTTGCGAGGCCAGTGCGCGCGCCGCGTGCTTCAGGCCAAAGGTGCGCATCTGCTGCGGACTGGGGCCGATGAAGCAAATGCCTTGATTGGCGCATTGCTCGGCAAAATCCGCCTGCTCACTGAGAAAACCATATCCGGGATGAATGGCTTGTGCACCGCTTTGCCTTGCGACTTGCAGAATCTTGTCGGCGCGCAGATAACTTTCCGCCGCGACCCCGCTACCGATGCAATACGCTTCGTCGGCTTCCGCCACATGCCGTGACAATGCATCCGCATCGGTGTAAACCGCCACGCTTCTCACGCCGATACGACGCAAGGTACGGATGATGCGGCAAGCAATAGCGCCACGATTGGCGATCAGTATTTTCTCGAACATGCGCTGTTCTTTTTCCCTTTTCCTGCTGACAAAACGCGGACGGCTGGCTGTGATCACGCGTCGATCGGATTCCACACCAGCAAACGAATCGGCGTAGGATTGTAGGCATTGCACGGGTTGTTCAGTTGTGGGCAGTTCGAGATCAGCACTACCACGTCCATCTCGGCCCGCATTTCGACATACTTGCCCGGTGCGGACACCCCATCCACAAATTCCAGCCCGCCGTCTTCCGATACCGGGACGTTCATGAAGAAATTGATATTGCTGGGCAGATCACGCTTGCTCATGCCGAGCTGTTCGCACACCGGTTCATGCGCCAGCGTGTGCAGAAAATTATCGCGGCAGCTGTGCATCGGATATTTTTCCAGCGCATAACGCACGCTGTTGCTCTCCGCTGCGCAGGCGCCGCCCAGCGTGTCATGCCGCCCGCAGGTGTCCGCGACGATGGTGAGCATGACGTTGTCAAAATTGGAATAGAGCTTGCTGCCGGTGGTCAGATACAACCTGTTCTGCCGACGAATCGTGTCGCATGCACTGTAGCGTTCCAGCGCACGGGTGGCGTTGAAGAACAGCGTATCCACCGCCTGATTACCTTCCAGATCGACGATGCGGAACACCTGTCCCTTCTTCACCAGCTTGACCCACGGCTCACCTGCCGCACAGATCTCATCCACCACGGTGAGATCTGGGTCAAGCCTGCTTGCGACGAGGTTGTGCGCACTCACGCCACACCTCCGCAACAGGCATACAAGCGTCGGGTGTTTTGTAGCCCGCGCATGTTCTCGGCGATACGCGCGCATTCCGCCGCTGCCCCAGGTGGCGTGGCAAACGCCGCCAGGCTGACTGCCCCGGGTTGATAAGTTTCCACCGGATCGAGCGGATGCGGCGCAGCGGACAGCACCATTAAGGTATCCATCTCGAAACTCAGATCGACATGATCCCCCGCCTTGCTGTTACCGCTATGGAATACCAGTTCGCCGGATGAACTGGCGGTGACCTTGCTGAAAAAATTGATGTTGGACACCACATCACGCATACCTAGGCCCCACTTGCCCAACTCGATCAGCATGCCGTCCAGCCCGCTGCGATACATCTGATTGCACTGCTCCTGGAACCGTGCAACACCGTATTTCTGCCGTATCAGCCCGGCATCGCTCAGACCGCACACGGTGTCGTGCCAGCCTGCGGTATCCGCAGTAATACAACAGAAAATGCGCCCCATGTCGGAGTAACACGCATGTCCTCTGGTCAGCCGGAATGTATGCTGCGATTTCAGCGTATCCGCCATGTTGTAGCGCTCCAGCTTCTCTTCCTGATTGAAGAACAGCACTGCGGCATTGGCTCCGCCTTCCACATCCACCAAGCGCAGGGTTGTGCCACGACGCACAATCCCGGACCAGTGGCAGCCTCCGGG
>JAYUYT010000103.1:0-10878 GCA_043752345.1 Nitrosospira sp. | reverse complement strand
CCAGTCAGTAAGCTGTGCCGGCTTGGTTACTTTGGCCCCGTACGAAACGACACGCTGCAGCAGCGCATCGACTTCAGCCGCAGTGTGTACATTGTGCGCCAGGGAGAAACCCGGGAAACCGTTTCCTTCTGCTGCAAGCTCGGCGTCAGCCGCCAAACTTTCCTTCGACCAGAGCGCCAGCCGAGTTTGCCCGAGCGAAAAGAAAGCGACCGCAGGCGGCGACTTGAGTTGAGGCAGACCCAGGCATTTCTCGTAGAAATGACTGGCCTTTGCCAGATCGGAAACACCCAGCGTGATGTAGCTAACCCATGGTTCCATAAGTGAATATCCAGTTCAAGTTTATCGGCCCAACAGCAGAAAGAGCACCAGACAGAGCGAGACAGCGGTTGCGGTCACGCAAAGCAGCACTACCCTGCGCAACTTTGCCTCGGCGACCGAGGCCGCCTGCTCCAATGCTGTCACCGTGCTCTGCAGTTGCTCGGCCAACTCCTTGATCTGAGCCGAATTCTGCGAAGCAGCGGCTTGCAGTTCGCTGATCTGCTGCTGTAGCGTTGGGTCGTCGGTGGTTGCATCCGCTGCTTTTTTCTTAGTGAATGCAGGAGTTGCAGCTGAGATGATGGATCCCACATGTGGGAGTACCAGTTTTAGCGCAGGAATTAACCAGGCAACCATAACGATTTCCTTCTTGAATGATTATTCACGATACTGTTGTAACCTATTGCCGCTTAATGCTATAAAGGTGCCGACAGCAACATGAATCACGCTGCTTCTCCCAGGCTCAGGCGATGCCGCCATTGGCGCCGATGTTCTGTCCCGTGACCCAGCCCGCCTCTGCACCGACCAGAAACAGCACCACTCGGGCAATATCCGCCGGTTCGCCGATGCGGTTCAGCACCGCCATGCCGGCCATGCGTTTGATCTCTTCCGCGCTTTTGCCGACAGTAAAGAGTTCGGTATTTACCGGCCCGGGCGAAACGATGTTGGCCGTGATGCCGCGTGCACCCGCCTCTTTCGCGAAAATCCGCGTCAGTTGTTCGACCGCGCCTTTACTCGCGGCATAGGCGCCATAGTTCGGCAACAGTAGCCGCGTGACGGTACTGGACAGGGTGACGACACGTCCGCCGTCCGCCAGCCGGGTCGCGGCTTCACGCAAAGCATAGAAGACACTTTTGACGTTGCTGCTCAAGATCCGGTCGAACTCCTCGTCGCTGATGTCGGAAATCTTCTTGTAGAGTAGCACGCCGGCGTTATTGATGAGGATGTCCACCCGCGCGTAGCGTTCGATAGTGGCGTCAAACAGCCTGCGCACTTCTGCCGGGTTGCTGACGTCCGCCCGCACGGCCAATGCTTCGCCGCCTGCGGCCGTGATTGCCGCGCAAACCGCCTCGGCGTCCTGCTGCCGTGCCAGATAGTTGATGACCACTTTGGCGCCGACAGCAGCCAGCATCCGTGCGATTTCGGCACCGATACCGCGGGACGAGCCGGTGATGATGGCGACTTTATCCTGGAGCGCTTTCATGGTTCCGGTGGTCCAAAGGTTTGCAAGCAGGTCAGCTAACTGATTGTTTAAATTTGTTCCTTGCTCTATTCCTTGGCAAAATTCAACTCCACGCCGTTGCCCGCCGGGTCTTTGAAGAACAGTTGAACTTTGCCGGTCAGGGGCATGTGAGCTGTCTTGAACGGGATATTGTGCTGCTGCAGGCGGGCTTCTATTTCCTGCCGCCTGGTGCAGGTGAATGCCACGTGATCAAAGGTGGTAACGACATGGGTGAGGCGTGTTTCGCCCGGGTGGGTCTGACTCAGATGGAGAATGTCCTGCCCACCGGCATAGAGCCAGTAGCCGGAGCCATCCAGCGGCGGCCGCTGACCCAGCTCGAGACCTACCACCTCACAGTAAAATTCTTTGAGCTTGTCCAGGAGCTCACGCGGTGCGCGCAGGTTGTAATGGTTAAGACCAATCGTGGCCATATGAATTCCTGGCGGTTAATGACGGGATATAGGCTGCGCAGAGGTTCATCGGGGAAGCGGTGAATGGCTGGAGCCAGTTGGTGCAAGTTACCGGAGATTTCTGCGTAGCGTCTTGTTATATTAATAACAAATCAATACGTTGCGCCGTTAAGTTGCAGTAATTCGACAACTTTATGATGTTCCCTGCCCAAGGCAAAATTCAGTGCAGTGCCGCCGGATTCATTGCGAATATTGGGATTTGCGCCACTCTTCAACAGCAGCTTGACGGCCTCAAGATGGTTGCCCCTTGCCGCCATCATCAGCGCAGTGGTTCCATTGTCGGAAGTTGAATCGATTTTCGCACCTACGTCCAGCAGCATCTCGATGATCTGCGTGTGACCCTTGGTCGCGGCATAAATCAACGGATTCCACCCCCTGTGATTGATCTCTGCGCCTTTGATATAAAACTGCTTGGCCATGCCGGCTTCGCCATGGTAGCTGGCGAGCATGATGGCAGTTTCGCCGTAGTGATTGCGCAGATTGGGATTGGCGCCTGCCTCCAGCAGCAGATGGACGAGATCACTGTTTTTATTCTGAACTGCAATCATCAGCAGCGTGTTCCCGCGTTTATCGTAAGTATTGGGGTTGGCACCTTTTGCCAGCAGCTTGACCAGATCGGCAGTATTGTTGTCCTCCACCGCCCAGATCAAGTCTTCATGGATATCTGCGGCGGCATGCACCGGCAGACACAAGTTGGCAGCGAGCAGCAGACCAGCGAGTAAATGGGGAATTTTGAGTGAATTAATCATTTAGGTAACCTTAAACAATTTGAAAAAATTTCGAGTAGTCGCAGCGGCCACTTCGTTCATGGCGATGCCGCGCAATGCGGCGATCTCTTCGGCAACATGCCGCACGAAGGCAGGCTGGTTGATTTTACCACGATGCGGCACTGGGGCAAGATAAGGCGAATCGGTTTCCACCAGCATTCTCTCCAGCGGGACTCTTTTGGCAATGTCTTTTAGATTAGTAGCTTTCTTGAAAGTTACAATGCCGGAAAAAGAAATATAGAAATTCATTTCCATTGCCTGCTGCGCTACCTCCCAGCTCTCGGTAAAGCAGTGCATCACCCCGCCGACAGTGTCGGCGCCCTCCTCCGCCATGATCCGCAGCGTATCCGCCGCCGCCTCGCGGGTATGGATGATGAGAGGCTTGTTGCATAGTCGGGCAGCACGGATATGTTGGCGGAAGCGTTCCCGCTGCCATTCCAGGTCGCCTTTGAGACGGAAATAATCCAGCCCGGTTTCGCCGATAGCGACAACCCGGGGGTGACAGGCCAGCGTCGCTAGTTGCGCCGCCTGCGGTTCGGCCAGATTCTCGTAGTCGGGATGAACGCCGACCGATGCGAAAAGATTGGGGTGGGTCTCGGCCAGCGCCAATACCCGTGGAAAATCCTGCAGATTGACGCTCACGCACAGGGCATGGCCGACTTCGTTGTCGCGCATGTTGGCCAGCAGCTCATCAAGATTGACGGCTAGATCGGGAAAGTCCAGATGGCAGTGGGAATCAACAAGCATACGGGCACCTCTAAAAATTCGGATCTCGTCGCAATACGTTGTTGCTTAGCCAGCGCGCCTGCTCCGGGCAGGTGCGATCAGCATGGCGTAGGAAAGCAGCATTTCTTCCAGAAACAAGCGGGCGTTGAGCGGATGCCGCGCCAGGCGTTGGGTTGAGATCAGCTCGCGTGAATAAGCGGCAAGTGCGCGCGGATCAATTTCAGATGCCAATGATTTGATCGCAGCCAACATGGGCAGGTGATAGCGGATTTTCCCGGTAGTACGGAAACTCATCAAGTCATAACACCATTTCTGCATCCAGTTGACCGCTGTTGGCAGATCGGATTTCTGCATTTCTTCGGCCAGCACAATGGGATTGAAGCCGCCCGGCGTGCCGATTTGGCGGATAAAGGCTTCATGTTGCGCAAGATAATCAGCGTCGTCGAACTCCAGTGCTGCCAGCGGCGCATAACCGGCGGCGGCTAGGCTGGTTGCGGGGTCCTTGACGCCCTGCTGTTCAAGCCAGGCGACGGCGGTGGCAAGATCGGGCGTGGGCATGGCGATTTGCCGGCAGCGGCTGCGGATGGTCGGCAGCAAATCCTGCAGGCGATGTGTCACCAGGATGAACAGGGTTTGCGGCGGCGGCTCTTCCAGGTTTTTCAGCAAAGCGTTGGCTGCAGCCAGATTCATCGTTTCTGCTGGATGGATCAGGATGATCTTATAGCCATTGCGATGGCTGGACATATGCACCAGGTCCGAGAGCGCGCGTATCTGCTCGACTCCGATCTGCTTGCTGGGTTTTTTCTTCCCTTTGGCGCTGACAGGTTCCGTCTCGGCATCGCCGCCTGCCTCCGCCGTGGCTTCATCGGCCAGCACTGTCATGGCTTCCGGTTCGAGCAGACGGAAATCCGGGTGCCCTCCTTGCTCAAACCAGCCACAGCTAGGACAGCTGCCGCAGGCTTCAGCATCGGTAGACGGTTGCTCACACAACAGGGATTTGGCCAGATTGCGCGCAAAAGCGAGCTTGCCAACCCCCTTTCTACCCTTCAGCAACAGAGCGTGACCGCAGGCAGCCTGACTCTGCGTCAGCACTCGCCAGACAGCAGTCTGCCAAACATAGATGTTATTCATTAACAGATGGTTGAAATAATATCATGAAGCGATTCTTTAACTTTTTCCAGCGGCTGGTTGGAATCGACCAGGCGTATCCGCTGGGGAAATTGGTGCGCTCTTTGCAGATAGGCTGCCCGCACCCGCTGGAAAAACTCGTCCTGCTCTTTTTCAAAGCGGTCGGCCGTCTTGATGGCATTGACCCGTTGCCTGCCCAGTTCAACGCTCACATCGAAATAAAGCGTGAGATCAGGCTGAAATTCTCCCTGCACCCACCGTTCCAGATCATCCAGCCGGTTGCTGGCCAGCCCTCTGCCGCCGCCCTGATAGGCAAAGCTCGCATCGGTGAAACGGTCGGAAATCACCCAGTCGCCCCGCGCCAGAGCCGGTAGTATCACCTTGTCCAAGTGCTCGCGCCGTGCCGCAAACATCAGCAGCGCTTCGGTTTCCGCATGCATTTCCTGGCCATTGTCGAGCAGCAGTGCGCGCAGCTTCTCGCCCAGGGGCGTGCCGCCCGGCTCACGGGTCACCACCACGGTCAGCCCTTTGTCGCGCAAGAAATTTTCCAGCCAGGCAAGATGAGTGCTCTTGCCTGCACCGTCTATGCCTTCGAGGGTGATGAATTTGCCTGGCGTCATTGCGGGTACCACGGATGGGCGAAAACGATTCTCCAACACGCAGTCTATCTTATACTCGCAGGCGGTAACAGTCCTAGTGCAATCCGGTTACTGGCTAAATCTGTTATGGTTGCGCCTTGCCCTTTTCCCTATAGCCTATGTTGCGCCTGACTGAAATCAAACTTCCGCTGGATCATGCCACAAGCGAACTCACGGCCGCCATTCTGCAGCGCCTGGGAATCACGGCGGATGAGCTTGCGGGGTTTTCGATCGCGCGCCGTGGCTATGACGCGCGCAAACGCGGCGCCGTTTCCTTTGTTTATACCCTGGATGCTGAACTGAAGGATGCGGCAGCAGAGGCGGCAATACTGCAACGCCTGCAAGCGCATGGCCAAGTCTCGACCACGCCGGACATGCGCTACCAGTTCGTCGCGCGCGCACCGCAGGCTGCGACTGCACAGTCGCGTCCGGTCATCATCGGCACCGGACCCTGCGGGCTGTTTGCCGGGCTGATTCTGGCACAGATGGGATTCCGCCCTATCCTGCTGGAGCGCGGCAAGGCGGTGCGCGAGCGTACCAAGGATACCTTTGGTCTATGGCGACAGGGGCAGCTCAACCCGGAATCGAATGTCCAGTTCGGCGAAGGCGGGGCAGGCACATTTTCCGACGGCAAGCTCCACAGCCAGATCAAAGACCCGAAACACTACGGCCATAAAGTACTCATGGAATTCGTCAAGGCGGGTGCTCCGCCCGAGATACTCTATGTGAGCAAGCCGCATATCGGCACATTTCGGCTGGTGGGCATGCTGGAAAAGATGCGCGCGACCATTACCGCGCTCGGCGGCGAGATCCGTTTCCAGAGCCGAGTGGATAACATCGAAATTGAAAAGGGACAAGTGCTTGGCGTAATGCTGTCTGGCGGCGAGCATATCGCAACGAATCATGTCGTGCTGGCCGTGGGCCATAGTGCCCGCGATACTTTTCAAATGTTGCATGATCGCGGGGTATATCTCGAGGCCAAGCCTTTTTCCATTGGTTTGCGCATCGAGCATCCGCAGTCGCTGATAGACCGCTGCCGCTTCGGTGACAACGCCGGCAATCCGTTGCTGGGTGCGGCTGACTACAAACTGGTACATCATTGCGCCAATGGGCGCTCAGTTTACAGTTTCTGTATGTGTCCGGGCGGCACCGTGGTGGCCGCAGCATCGGAACCGGGGCGGGTCGTAACCAACGGCATGAGCCAGTATTCACGCAACGAACGTAATGCCAACAGCGGTATCGTCGTCGGCGTGACGCCGGCTGATTATCCGGATCATCCGCTGGCAGGCATTGCTTTTCAGCGCCAGTGGGAAGAGCGTGCCTTTGAACTGGGCGGACGCAATTATTCGGCGCCGGCGCAACAGGTGGGAGATTTTCTTGCGGGCCGGGCATCCACCGCGCTGGGTACGGTGATCCCGTCTTACACTCCCGGCGTGCAGTGGTGCGACCTGAGCAGCGCTTTGCCGGATTATGCTGTCGCCGCGATACGCGAGGCCCTCCCCGTTTTTGACCGGCAGATCAAGGGGTTTGCCATGCATGACGCGGTGCTGACCGGGGTTGAGACACGTACTTCTGCGCCGATCCGAATCAAGCGCGGAGAGAATTACCAGAGCCTGAATACCGCTGGACTCTATCCTGCGGGCGAAGGTGCCGGTTATGCGGGGGGGATTCTGTCCGCCGCGGTGGACGGCATCAAGGTGGCGGAAGCGCTGGCGCTGCAGGTTGTTGCTGCCGCAGCGGCAGCAACATAGAATTAAGTGACCGGCTGGAATGCATCCATCGGGATGGGCTGGTATCTGACTGCCAGAATTTCCAGTTCCTCAACTCCGCCCGGTGCATGCAACGTTACCGTATCGCCCTGCCGCGCCTTGGTCAGCACCCGTGCCATCGGTGAAATCCAACTGATGTAGCCATGAGCCGTATCAACTTCATCGACCCCGACAATGGCCACCGTCTTTTCTTCGCCTGCCAGATTGGCATAGGTGACTGTGGCGCCAAAGAAAATCTGCGTCTCATCTTCTCTCGGGTTGGCAGGATCCACTATCTCGGCCATGTCCAGCCGTTTGGTGAGGAAACGGATGCGCCGGTCGATTTCTCGCAAGCGCTTCTTGCCGTAAATATAATCGCCATTTTCCGAGCGATCGCCGTTACCGGCAGCCCATGACACCGTTGCAGTCATCTGCGGGCGCTCTTTATTCATCAGCCACAGAAATTCGTCCATCAGTCGCGTATAGCCGCCCGGAGTGATGTAATTTTTCCCACTGAAAGGCAGAAGATCGACAACCGCATCTTCATCGAGGTCGTCGGTCTCTGCACTTTCTTTTGTAAATGCTTTGCTCATAAGTTGAAAATGGTCAAGAAAATTCAGGCAGGCCGTATTGGAATCTGCTGCTGGAAGTGCCCGGTTGAGATGCGTTGCGCTCCCGGGAAGCGTAGACTAAGCTACAGCCTTTGACTGCTTCCTGAGTGGAATTTACCATAGAGCGCCTCTAAAAATTTAAAGTTTTAAGCGCGGTACTGCGGAAACAAAAAATGTAGACGCAGCATCGGGCTAATATGTAAGGCAGCATTTTTTGTGAGCAACAAAGTATTGCGACAAAATCTGGATTTCTAAAGGTGCTCGATAGCATGATATCCCACGCATGACCACATCCCTGCCGCCAGCAAAATCATGGCAAGCAACTGCCGGTATAGCGGCAGCTACCCACCCCGGACCATTCTGGCGCTCGTTGTTTTATTTCAATGTATACCGCCTGCTGATGGCAAGCGGGATCATAACGATCACCTGGCTATACCCCAGTTCCAGTTTGGGCTCCCATAATCCTTGGCTGTTCCTGTACACGGCGCTGGCCTATATGGTATTCGGCGGAATATCGTTGCTGCTGACCCGGATGCGGCGACTACATTTCGACCGGCAGCTTGCAATCCAGATTTGCGGTGACGTACTGTTCGTCGCCATCCTGATGTATTCCAGCGGCGGCATACAAAGCGGGCTGGGTCCTTTGTTATTGGCGCCGCTGGCTGCCGCCGGGCTGATCAGCCGCGGCAGGCTGGCGCTGTTTTATGCCTCCATTGCCAGTATCGGCATCCTCCTGGAGGAGTCCTATTCCATGCTTTATGTGGAAGGCTATCAGGCCCAATACCTGCAGGCAGGTCTGCTTAGTCTGGGTTATTTCGCCGTCGCAGGGCTGGCGCATAAACTCGCCAAACATGCCATCGCCAGTGAGCAGATGGCATTGCAGCACGAGATCGACTTGGCCAGGATGGCTGAAGTGAATCAATTGGTGATCCAGGACATGCAGGATGGGGTGCTGGTCGTGGATGAGAATGGCAGAATCCAGCAGCATAATCCGCAAGCAGGCAAGCTCATCGGGCTGACGCCGGAGATATCTGCCACGCCGATGCTGGCTGAACATGCACCTGATTTGGCGACGCAGCTGGGGATCTGGCGCGATAGTGGGAATATTGATTTTGACCTGCTACGGATACCTGCCAGTGATACCTTGGTGCGAACACGGTTCGTGCCGGTAAAAGGTGATGGTCGTGTCAATACAGTGATTTTTCTCGAAGATGTGAGCCGTATCCAGACACAGGCGCAACAGTTAAAACTCGCCGCTCTCGGCAGGCTTACCGCCAATATTGCCCACGAAATTCGCAATCCGCTTTCGGCTATCGGCCATGCTGCTGAGTTGCTGGAGGAAGAAAAGAATTTCGACCCCGCCCACCTGCGACTGTTACGCATCATCCGCGACAATACCCAGCGCCTCGACAAGATAGTGCAGAATGTCCTGCAACTGAACCGCCGGGATCGCGCCACGCCGGAAGCGCTGCATCTGGTGGATTTCATGCGCACCTTTGTCGCCGATTTCTGTCATGCCGAAAAAGTTGCCAATGACATATTGGTACTGGATATTGCCGATCGGTATATTGTGGACTTTGATCGGGGACATTTGAATCAGGTGGTGTGGAATCTGTGCCACAATGCTTGGCGCTATTGCTGCAAGCAACCGGGCAGTATCCGGCTGAGGGCGACTGAAGGAGCGGCTGGGAATAGCATCAATCTGGACGTGATTGACGACGGTCCTGGCATTCCCTCGGCGCTGCTGGGTCATTCATTCGAGCCTTTCTTTACCACTGCGGCAGGCGGCACCGGTCTCGGCCTCTATATCGCACGGGAGATGTGCAAGGCCAACGATGCGGCACTCGACTGTCTAGAGGATACCGCCGGCGGTCATTTCAGAATCGTTTGCAGGAAAAGTGTAAGTCATGTCTAAACATAAAGAGCGAGCCGTGCGATCCGCTGATGACGGCAAATCGACTAGTCCGGTCGTACTCATCGTCGATGATGAATCGGATATCCTGGAACTGCTCGAACTGACGCTGGTACGCATGGGGCTGGACGTGGAGCGCGCGATGACCGTGAGCGATGCCCGGCATTTGCTCGATTCGCGCCATTTTGATTTATGCCTGACCGACATGCGCTTGCCCGACGGTGAAGGACTGGAACTGGTACGACATATCGTCAACCATTGCACCGGCTTGCCGGTGGCAGTAATCACTGCTTACGGCACCACCGAGAATGCGGTTGCTGCGCTCAAGGCGGGGGCATTCGATTACTTGACCAAACCGGTATCGCTGGAACAGTTGCGCTCTATGGTGAAATCCGCATTGAATCTGTTGCCGCTGCAGGCAAAAACTGCTGCCAGTCCCGGAAATGGCAAGCGTGCGCTGCTCGGCGAGTCCCCGCCAATGCAGCAACTGCGTGCGATGATCGAGAAACTCGCACGTAGCCAGGCACCGGTTTATATCAGCGGTGAATCGGGTAGCGGCAAAGAGCTGGCGGCAAGATCAATCCACGAAAACAGCGCCCGCCGCGACAAACCGTTTGTGCCGGTCAACTGCGGTGCGATTCCAGAGAATCTCATGGAAAGCGAATTTTTTGGTTATCGCAAAGGCGCTTTTACCGGCGCGGATACCGAACGTGACGGTTTTTTTCAGACAGCCGATGGCGGCACCCTGTTTCTCGACGAAGTGGCCGATTTGCCGTTGGCCATGCAGGTCAAGCTATTGCGGGTAATTCAGGAAAAGCAGGTGCGGAAAATTGGTGCTGCTCAAGAGCAAAATATTGACGTCCGCATTATCAGCGCCACTCACCAGAAGTTGGGCGAGTTGGTTGAAAGTGGAAAATTCCGTCAGGATCTGTATTACCGGCTCAACGTTATCGAGTTGAAAATGCCCGCATTGCGTGAAATGCAGGAAGACATCCCGCTGATTGCCAATGCCATTCTTGCCCGGTTATGCCAGGCAAACGGGAGAAACGGATGCAGCTTCAGTCCTGCGGCGCTGGAGGCGCTGGCGCATTACACTTTTCCCGGCAACGTGCGCGAGCTGGAGAATATTCTGGAACGTACGCTGGCACTTTGCCCGGACGCTGAAATCGACCGGAATGGGCTGCAACTGGCATCGGCGGAAGCGGTGCAGGATACCTCGGCACCACCAGTCGCATCTGGCGACGGGCTGCCGCTGCAGGATTATCTTGATCAACTGGAGAAAGAGTCCATCACCGAAGCCTTGAAAAAGACCCGGTATAATCGCACCGCCGCTGCAAAATT
>JAYUYT010000102.1:0-24751 GCA_043752345.1 Nitrosospira sp. | reverse complement strand
GGATGACAAGCAAGCATTGCCCGTCTGAGTGTTCGCTACGTAACCCAGTATGGATGCCATCGGCCCACCAGTAAACATAGCGGTCTCGCGACAAGTCGGGCGGTTCCGCGCCGCATGTTCGTCGGCCCACTGCGCCTTTAGCCTGCTGACCACGTTAGCCGACAGCCCGCGGGCATCCTCTCCCAGCAACACCCGCAAGGCTTCACTCATGTCGCCCGTAGAGATCCCTTTCAGGTATAGCCAGGGTAGCGCTGCCGAGACGCAGGGCGATTTCCGGATATACGGCGGTACAATATTCGAGTTGAACTTGATGCCTGATCTGGAGCGGTCGCGAACCTTGGGCACTTTTACCGGTAGCGGCCCCGCCCCAGTCAGCAGCTCCCGTTGCGGCAGATAACCGTTGCGTACGACAGCTTGCTTGCCCTGCAGCGTCCTGGCATTCGCGCAACTCACCAGGAGTTCCGCCAGTTCCGTTTCAATAGCTTGCTGGATCACTTGTCGTGCGCCCCGTCTCACCAGATCGTCCAATGTCACGCCCATTTCGTGCGCTGGACTGACAGCCTGTTTTTGCTTATCCTTACTCATGGTGGGTGGTTCTCCTGGTTCGTTTAGTTTCTGACTTCGACAATCAGATTCTCCACAGAAACCTCCACCGCCTCAACTCTCCCTGCTTCCCCTGAGCCGGTTGACTTGAATGAAGAAATCGACTAGCCTAGTATCCACTCGGCAAACTTACTGAAAGGTAAGGACGCAAAGTCACCGGCCTACGGGAAACTAGGGTAGCGGGACTGCTTCATGGATGTTCGTCCGTGTGCAGAATTGACTGTTCTCCCCCATAGCGCCCAGATACTGCAAGCGGTCACGCCGTGAAGACACGCGTAGTCAACTCCTGAGTCCCGTCACTTTGGATGAATGCGCTGACAGATCAGCGTGGATTTATAACAGCGGGCAATGACAGAGTCCGCCATTGAATCTATTGTGGGAAGGAGTCCTTAGCATGAATGAAGGCATAGCATTAATTGACAGTCTGCAAAAGACTGCCACTGGTGATATAAATCATCATAATCGAGATTCGATACCCAGCCAGGGCGCCACCTCGACAAGAATTTTGATTGGGGATGAAAATAATGCTGCACGAGCGATACTGCGTGATCTACTACTGCATCCGCAGGACTACGCTGACCATCAAGACTATGTACTTGTTGGCGAGGCTACCAGTTGGGGAAATTTCCTGCCGATGGTGAAACGCCTCACGCCGGATATCATTTACCTTGATCAGGATCTGCCAGGCGCTGACATCCCGCATTTCCTGAAGAATCTGCAGACTACAAATCCTGAGATCATGGTGATCGTCATGTCTAGCGATCGACTAGCTCGGAACGGACTTGTGGCCGCAGGGGCAGCAGGTTTCCTGGAAAAGCCTTTCAGCCAAGCCAAAGCAATCGAAGAGTTGACACGGGTCGATCAGACACGCCGGCTGCTACATGAAGTCAAGGTGCAATCTACAAATACCTGCACGGGTGTACGCATAGCGCTGGCCGATAGCAGCAGTGACACGCGTCAGCTTCTAAAAACCATCTTGGAAAGTATGGGAGCAGAGATAGTGGGTGAGGCCATCGATGGGCAGCAAGCAATCGATATGGCAATGCAGCAGCAGCCCGATATCATATGCCTGGACGTGGAAATGCCGACTATGAACGGCATCGATGCACTCGCCAGAATAAGTGAAGAACATCCAGACATCAAAGCTGTCATGGTAACCCGCCAGGCTGATCGAAATACAGTAATGCGGACAATCTCCTTGGGAGCCTGCGGTTATCTTTTCAAGCCTTACAAATCGGACCAGATAGAAGCCACCCTGCGTAAGGTAGTGCGCTACGAACGCAAATGTGCTTAAGGAAGGGCCACTGAACAAGTCCCACGTGGGCGTTCCAGGGAGGACTTGTTCAGTGGTTCCCTAGCTGTATTTATCGATATTGTTCCCGCAAGTGCTCACCAACTCACCCCAGTCCCCGTCTTTTATCACGTTTTTAATCTGGCACTCAACGTTTGAATCGTGCCAGCTTCGGCAGAAACTTCCACTTTTCCAATGCCACATTTCAGGAGGAAAGCATAATTGGTATAAGATAATGGATTAGATTATGCATGAGTAAGAAGGATGGTTTCTTGTTGATGTTACGATGGCAAACTTGATCTGATTTTGTTTCGGTAAAAAACGCCATGTTTCGACCGGAAAAAATTTGCAAGCCACGCCGGGCCACGAATCTGTTGACCTGTTCGTGATTTGAACCCGTTGCAACATTAAAGGAACTCCGCCATGACCCACAACCTGTTTAATGCGCTGAAAGAATTTTCAGTCTCCAAGGGCAAGAAAGCGAAATTCTATTCGCTGCCTGCATTGGAAAAATCTGGTATGGGAAAGATTTCGCGGCTGCCGGTTTCCATCCGCATCGTGCTGGAGTCAGTGTTGCGCAATTGCGACGGCAAGAAAGTCACTGAAACGCATGTACGCCAGCTGGCCAACTGGCAGCCCAACGCGGTGCGCACTGACGAGATTCCCTTCGTGGTGGCGCGCATCGTGTTGCAGGATTTCACCGGCGTCCCGCTATTGGTGGATCTGGCGGCAATGCGCAGTGTGGCAAAGAAAATGGGCAAGAACCCCAAACGCATCGAACCGCTGGTGCCGGTTGATCTGGTGGTTGACCATTCGGTGCAGGTCGATCACTACGGCAACAAACAGGCGCTTGATCTCAACATGGAAATAGAATTCAAGCGCAATAACGAACGCTATCAGTTCATCAAATGGGGTATGCAGGCATTTGATACGTTCAAGGTGGTGCCACCCGGCATCGGCATCGTGCATCAGGTGAATCTGGAATATCTTGCGCGTGGCGTGCACCAGAAGAATGGCGTGGTTTACCCCGACACGCTGCTCGGTACCGATTCGCATACCACCATGATCAACGGTATCGGCGTGGTTGGCTGGGGGGTAGGCGGCATCGAAGCAGAAGCAGGCATGCTGGGACAGCCGGTTTACCTGCTTACCCCGGACGTGGTGGGCGTGAATCTGACAGGCCGGTTGCGCGATGGTGTCACCGCCACCGATCTGGTACTGACCATCACCGAAATGCTGCGCAAGGCCAATGTGGTGGGTAAGTTCGTGGAATTTATCGGCGAAGGCACGGCCTCGTTGACACTGCCCGATCGCGCCACCGTCGCCAATATGGCGCCTGAATATGGCGCCACCATGGGGTTCTTCCCGGTGGATGACGCCACCATCGAATACTTCAAAGGCACCGGTCGCAGCGATGCGGAAGTCGCCGCGTTCAAATCCTATTTCAAGGCGCAAAGGCTGTACGGTATTCCGCGCAAAGGCGAGATCGATTACAGTCGCGAACTGGAACTCGATCTGAGCACGGTGGCGCCTTCTCTGGCCGGACCCAGACGCCCGCAGGACCGCATCGAAATCGGCAATGTCAAATCCCAATTCACCGGACTTTTTACCAAGCCCGTGACAGAAAGCGGCTATGGCAGGGCGGTGGCGGATTTGCAGCAGCGTCACCCGGTGCGTGGTTGCGATGACCGCCATCTCGACATGGATGCCATCACTGGCAGCTCAAGCCAAAATAAGGCTGCGGTGAGACCGGGAACCGAAAGAAATATCGTGGAGATGGTCAACAATCGTCCGCTGCTGGGCACAGACGAAGTTCCGGTGTGCATAGCGAATGGCCCGTTTGATCTGGGTCATGGCGACATATTGATCGCAGCCATCACCTCCTGCACCAACACCTCCAACCCCAGTGTGCTGATCGCTGCAGGATTGCTGGCAAAGAAAGCGGTGGAAAAAGGCCTGACGGTGAAGCGGCATATCAAGACTTCGCTTGCACCTGGTTCGCGCGTGGTGACGGAATACCTTACCGCAGCCGGTCTGCTGCCTTATCTGGAACAGCTCGGCTTTAATCTCGCTGGGTATGGCTGCACCACCTGCATCGGCAACTCTGGCCCCTTGTCGGAGCCGATTGAGGAAGCCGTGGTAAAGAACGATTTGGTGTGCGCCGCAGTGCTTTCCGGCAACCGCAATTTCGAGGCGCGGATACATGCCAATATCCGCGCCAATTTCCTTGCTTCGCCGCCGCTGGTAGTGGCATACGCCATCGCCGGAACCATGCTCAAGGACCTGATGACCGAACCGCTGGGCATCGGCAAGGACGGCAAACCGGTATGGCTTGGCGATGTCTGGCCGAGCAGCGCGGAAGTCCACGCGCTGATAAAACATGCCACCAATGCAGCAACATTCCGGCGGCTCTACGGCAATTTGACCAAGGATCATCCGCTGTGGAACAGCGTCTCGGCGGTTACTGGTCAAGTGTATGACTGGCCGAAATCAACTTACATCGCCGAGCCGCCATTCTTCCGCGATTTTTCCATGCAGCCCAGCCGCCCCGGTGCAATCAGCAATGCGCGCGTACTGGGGATATTCGGCGATTCGGTCACCACCGATCACATCAGCCCCGCCGGCGCCATCAAGGACAGCTCTCCCGCCGGCAAATATCTGCTTGCGAACGGTATTGCCAAGACTGATTTCAACAGTTATGGTGCACGCCGCGGCAACCACGAGGTGATGATGCGTGGCACTTTTGCCAATGTGCGCATCAAGAACCTGATGGTCCCCGGCAGCGAGGGCGGCATCACGCTGCATCAGCCGGACGGCAGGCAGATGAGCATTTACGATGCAGCGATGCAATATATCGCCGACGGTGTGCCGACAGTGGTATTCGGCGGCGAGGAATACGGCACCGGCTCGAGTCGCGACTGGGCAGCCAAAGGCAGCCAGCTGCTCGGCGTCAAGGCGGTGATCGCCAGGAGTTTCGAGCGCATCCATCGCAGCAACCTGGTCGGTATGGGCGTGCTGCCATTGCAGTTCAAGGGCAATGACAGCATCCAGTCGCTGCACATCAAGGGCGACGAGCAATTCGACCTCCGTGGACTGGATGACATCCGTCCGCAACAGGATGTGACGCTCGTGATTCGCAGCCAGAATGGCAGCCGCCGCGAAATTCAATTATCATGCCGGATAGATACTGCCATCGAGGTGGATTATTATCTGCACGGCGGTATCCTGCCTTATGTCCTGAGGGAACTCATGACTGCCTGAACGGCGGGAGGGGGGTCGCTCGAATCTGTAATCGGCATAAAACCAAAAAACGAAATCTGGTGCTCAAGCGCCATTGGTTTTCTTGACAAAGCGAAGAAAATGTCGGAAATAGAGCACAGGCTGACAACTGCATGGGCCCAGCACATTGTTACCGGTCATGCCAACGGTGCGACGGTAGCAGGGATTAAAGTGCTGTTAGTAGATGTCGGAACGACTACACGGGTGCGCGTCGCAGTCGAACACAATGGACCGCAGACGCTGCCGCGCCGCTGGTTCGTAAAATTACCGTCAAAGCTGCGGCGAGTACGAATGATCACCGCTTTACCGCAGTTACTGCAGACAGAAGCGCGTTTTTATCAGGAACTGGCACATGCTGTTCCGGTGATCCGTCCCGCCGTTTTAGCGACACAGCAACAATGGGGGCAGGGCACGGCAGTGGTGCTTGCCGATGTGACAGAGGATGGTGCCACCCCCGGCTCTCCGTGTGATGCTTTGACGGCTGCCCAAGCAGTTTCGGTGATTGAACAGCTGGCACGCCTGCATGCGCGCTTCTGGCATAAAACAGGCCTCGACAGTGCCGATGACTGGCTCGCCGGTTCCATGCGGTGCTGGGAAAATCGCCTGGGGTCAGCCCTGGCAGTACCGTTGATGCGCCGGGGTTTATCCCGTGCAGGTGACATCGTTCCTGCAGCATTGCATGCTCCCGCTTTACGCTATGCTAGCCAGCGCCGCCGGGCCATGCAGTTTCTTGCAGCGGGTCCACATACCCTGGTTCATCATGATTTGCATCCCGGCAATTTCTTCTGGCAGGAATCCCAGCCGGGTTTCCTCGACTGGCAGCTGGTGCGCATTGGCGAGGGGATAGGCGATGTTGCTTATTTCCTGGCTACGGCGCTTGCCCCCGAGACTCGGCGGATGCACGAACTGGATCTGCTCACACGCTATCAACAGGTTCTTGCAGAGCAGTGTGTCGCGGCTCCGGATATCACGACGTTGCTGCAACGCTACCGCGTTCATCTGGCCTATCCATTCGAGGCCATGGTGGTGACGCTTGCAGTTGGCGGCATGATGGAGCTGGCAGCCAATCTCGAACTCATCCGCCGAACGGCTGCAGCGATCATGGATCACGATACTTACACCGGTTTCTGCTGGAACTAACTCGCATCCCTTGCTGGTTTAGCTGAAGCTTCTTTTCGTCGGATACGGGTATCTTCCGGGGGAAATTCCTTCGAGCATAATCACACCGTTTACAATGTCACCTGACAGGCAGAATCCCGTATGTTCGTCATGAAAATCCGCATGGTATGCTGTAGGCGTGAAATATTTAAACTGGCCGACAGATGCCGCATAGCCTTACCTTAATCACCACCATTGCGGCTAGTCTGGGACTTGCCTTGATCCTGGGACTCATCGCCCATCGGTTGAAGCTGCCGGTACTGGTTGGCTATCTGCTCGCGGGCGTCATTCTTGGTCCGGCGACACCAGGCTTCGTTGCTGACATTGAGTTATCGCGCCAACTGGCAGAAATCGGCGTGATTCTCCTGATGTTCGGTGTCGGCTTGCACTTCTCGCTGGACGATTTATTAGCCGTCCGGCGTATTGCCGTGCCAGGTGCCATCTTGCAGATTGCGGTGGCAACTGCCCTTGGTGTTGGAATTGCCAATCTTTGGGGCTGGAGCTTGGGTGCAGGCCTGGTATTTGGTCTGGCACTTTCGGTGGCAAGCACCGTCGTGCTGTTGCGCGCGCTGGAGCAACGCAATGTGCTCAAGTCGGTCAACGGCCAGATCGCGGTCGGCTGGCTGGTGGTCGAGGATCTGGCAATGGTGCTGGTGCTGGTGTTGTTGCCGCCGCTCGCAGGCTGGCTGGGGGCTGATGTCGGCAGTTCCGCTACGGGCGCATCCGATCCGGATCTGTTGATCACGTTGCTGATTACCTTTGGCAAGGTTGCGGTCTTCATCGCTCTCATGCTGGTTGTCGGCAAGCGCGTGTTCCCGTGGTTGCTGTGGCATGTTGCCAGCACCAACTCGAACGAGCTCTTCATTCTGAGCGTGATTGCGGTGGCGGTGGGCATTGCTTACGGCTCCGCGACATTGTTCGGCGTTTCTTTCGCTTTGGGTGCTTTTTTTGCCGGCATGGTCATGCGCGAGTCACATTTGAGCCATCGGGCTGCGCAGGAGTCGCTGCCGCTCAGAGACGCTTTTTCGGTTTTATTCTTCGTCTCGGTCGGCATGCTGTTCGATCCAGACATCGTGATGCAGCAGCCGTTGCGGGTGCTCGCCGTGGTTGCCATTATCGTTACGGGCAAATCCCTGGCTGCCTTTTTGCTCGTGCTTGCTTTCCGCTATCCGCTGAATACGGCGCTCACGGTATCGGCCAGCCTCGCGCAGATCGGCGAATTCTCCTTCATCCTTGCGGCGCTGGGAGTTTCCCTCGGGCTGCTGCCGCTCGAGGGTCAGAATCTCATATTGGCAGGGGCACTGATCTCGATCACGCTCAATCCGCTGGTATTCCAGTTGATCGAGCCGATACAGACCTGGATCCGCTCGCGTTCTGAACTTGCTCGCACGCTGGAGCGCAGCGTTGATCCGCTGGCGGAGCTGCCGATGACGGTCGCATCCAGTTACGTCACCGAGCATGTGGTGCTGGTCGGTTATGGCCGGGTCGGCCAGCGCATCGGTGAGTCCCTGGCGGAGAAGGGATTGCCGGTGGTGGTGGCCGAACAAAACCGCGAAGTGGTCGAGCGGCTGCGCAAGCGCGGAATTCATGCCGTTGCCGGTGATGCCGCTGAGCCGGCGGTGCTGATACAGGCGCATATAGCACGAGCCAACATGCTGGTGATTGCGATCCCTGATACGTTGCGGGCACGCCGCATGATCGAAACCGCGCGCATGCTCAACCCGCAAATAGAGGTTGTCATCCGTACGCATAATGACGAAGAAGCGGCGCTATTACGCAATGAAGGGGTGGGAACGGTATTTCTGGGCGAACACGAACTTGCGCTCAGCATGACGCGCCATATACTGGAAAAAATCGGAGCCAAGGAGGAAGCACATGAGCAATAAGATAGTCATTTACCAGAAACCCACCTGCAGCAAATGCAGGGCCACGCTGGCCATCCTCAAGGAAAGTGGGGAAGAGTTCGAGGTAGTCAATTACTACGAAGTACCTTTGACCATCGAACAGTTGCGTGGACTGATTACAAAACTGGGTGTGGCGGTGCGCGATGTGCTGCGCAGCGATGAGCCGCTGGCACACAGCCTCAAACTTGCTGAGCGGCAGCTATCGGATGACGAGCTGATCAAGATCATGGTGAACAACCCGGATCTGATTCAGCGGCCCATAGTGGTGCGCGGTGATGAAGCTGTGCTGTGCCGGCCGCCGGAGAAGGTAGCGAAATTGTTGTAGTGAAGTTATTTGTAATAGTGTTCCAGCTTGATGTGGCAGTCTGTGTCGTGCCGGTTTGCGGCTATGTGCCAGAACCAGCCATTCGCCAATGCTTGCTAACTGCTATGAGCCAACGGTCGCTTGACCAGATGCTGTTGATAAAATGCTGCAATGATTTTGCTGCACGTATAATCCTTAGTTCAGGGCATAACAACAAAAACCAAATATGGACCAAGCAACTCATAACAAAATCGTCTCCTTTATCTGGGGCATCGCCGACGATGTTCTTCGTGACCTCTTCAAGCGGGGTAAGTACCCCGATGTAATCCTGCCAATGTTCGTCATTCGGCGCATGGATGCGGTGCTTGAACCGACCAAACAGACGGTGCTAGACACCAAGAAGATGCTCGACGAAGCGCACATCACCGAGCAGCGCGCTGCGCTTGCCGCCGCTGCTGTGCAATCCTTCTACAACACCTCGCGCTTCACCCTGCGCGATCTGAAGTCGCGCGGCAGTCAGCAGCAGTTGCTCGCGGATTTCGAAGACTATCTCAACGGCTTCTCGCCCAACGTCCAGGACATACTGGAGAACTTCAAGTTTCGCAACCAGCTCACCACTCTCTCCAAGGCCGATTCTCTCGGCACGCTGATCAACAAGTTTCTTGATCCAGAAATTGACCTGTCGCCTGCGGGTATCGACAACCACGCGATGGGCACGGTCTTCGAGGAGTTGGTACGCAAGTTCAACGAGGAGAATAACGAGGAGGCGGGCGAGCACTGGACGCCGCGCGATGCCGTTCGTCTAATGGCGAACCTCGTGTTTCTGCCGATTGAGGCTGCGCTTAAATCCGGCACCTATCTGCTCTATGACTGCGCCTGCGGCACCGGCGGCATGCTCACCGTGGCGGAAGAAACGCTCATGGCGATTGCCGCGAAGCGCAACCAGCAGATTACTACTCTCCTCTATGGATAGGAAATTAACCCCGAGACCTACGCCGTCTGCAAGGCGGACATGCTGATCAAAGGCGAGGGCGAGAGCGCTGACCACATCGTCGGCGGCGCGGAATGGTCTACGCTGTCGCATGACGCTTTCCCTGCGCAAGAGTTCGACTTCATGATCGCCAACCCGCCCTATGGCAAGGGCTGGAAGAAAGACCTTGAGGCGATGGGCGGCAAAGACGGCATGCGCGACCCGCGTTTCAAGGTAATGCATCAGGGCGATGAACTCTCGCTCGTTACCCGCTCGAGCGACGGCCAGATGCTGTTCCTCGCCAACATGGCATCGAAGATGAACCACCGCTCTGCGCTGGGCAGCCGCATCGCCGAGGTACATAACGGCAGCTCGCTGTTCACTGGCGACGCAGGCCAAGGCGAGAGCAACATCCGCCGCTGGCTCATCGAGAACGACTGGCTTGAAGCCATCGTCGCGCTGCCGCTCAACCTCTTCTACAACACCGGCATCGCCACTTACATCTGGGTACTGACGAACAGAAAGCCCGCACACCGCAAAGGCCGGGTGCAGCTCATCGACGCGAGCCAGTGGTTCAAACCGCTGCGCAAGAACCTCGGCAAGAAAAACTGCGAGCTATCGCCCGACGACATCGAACGCATCGGCAGCACTTTCCTCGATTTCAAGGAAACGTCTGAGTCGAAAATATTCCCCAACGCCGCCTTCGGCTATTGGAAAGTTTTAGTCGAGCGACCGCTGCGCCTGCACAGCCAGCTTTCGCTCAAGGCCATTGAGTCGCTACGTTTCGCCTCCGGCGACGAAGACCTGCGCACTGTCCTTTTTGATGAGTTCGGAGACGACCTCTGCACTCAATTCGCCAAGGTCTCCGACGCGCTAGAAAAGCGCCTCTCCGACTGGGGCGGCGATGAGGAGGATGACGACGAAGAAGGCGGCAGCGCCAAGAAGGGCCTGCCCGAGAAGAAGAAAAAGAAGCTGCTTGATGCCAAGACTTGGGAGCGCGACGCGCGGCTCGTCGAAACGGCTACAGAGTTGCGTGAGGCGCTGGGCGACAATCTCTTCGAAGACCATAACATCTTCCGTGATCGCGTGGATGCCGCGCTCAAGAAGTCGGGCATCAAGCTCCCTGCTGCCGACCTGAAACAGATACTGAAGGCCGTGAGCTGGCGCGTCGAGACCGCGCCGCCTGTCATTGTCAAGGTACACAAACCCGGCAAGACCAAGTCCGACCCGCTACGCGGCCTGTATGAGGCATCCGTGGACGGCAAGCCCGCTATCGTCGAATATGAGCCGGACTCCGACCTGCGCGATACCGAGCAAGTGCCGCTGCTGGAAGAAGGCGGTATCGAAGCCTTCATTCGCCGCGAAGTGCTGCCCTACACGCCTGATGCGTGGATTAAGCAGGACGCTACCAAGATCGGCTATGAAATCAGTTTCACCCGACACTTCTACAAACCGCAACCACTGCGCACATTGGAAGAAATCCGCGCTGATATTCTAGCCGTAGAGAAAGAGGCAGAGGGTATGCTGGCAGAGATCATCGGAGAATCTACTCAATGAAGCTTGTTGCAGCCACCCTTAAAAACTTTCGCGGCTATCAGGATGAAAAAACAATCCAGATTGGCGATCTGACCACAATTATTGGTAGAAATGACGTTGGCAAATCTAGCATCTTAGAGGCGCTTGAGGTTTTTTTTAACAATGAGACCGTCAAGATTGACAGTGGGGATTGCCATGTTGCAGCAATAGACAGATCGGTAGAAATTACCTGTGAGTTTGCCAACTTGCCAGCAACCCTAATTTTGGATGCGCAGGCTCCGACGTCTCTGTCGGATGAGCATTTGCTGGCGGCAAACGGCAATCTCCGTATCAAGAAGACGTTTAAATGTACCGGTGCCGCAAAACCCAAGGAGGAGGTGTTTGTCTGTGCATATCACCCCACTGCGGCACAGTACGGCGATCTTCTTGAACTCAACAACACGGCACTGAAGAAGCGCCTGAAGGATATTGGGATTGATGAGACCGATGTGCAACTCAACAGCAACCCCTCCATTCGACGAGCTATCTGGAGTGCTTGCCCTGATCTGTGTTTGGCTGAGGTAGATGTGTCCGTTGCAAAAGAGGACAGTAAACGGATATGGGAAAAGCTCAGCGAACACCTTCCACTGTTCGCCTTATTTCAAAGTGACCGCGCCAGCCGAGACTCGGATGCAGAAGTACAAGACCCAATGAAACTGGCAATTGCGACCGCACTTGCGGAGCCAGAGATTCAGCATAAGTTGTCGGAGATTGTCGATGCAGTTCGAGCAAAGGCCGTCGAACTTGCCGAGCGTACCCATCAAACGCTTAAAAAAATTGATCCCGGCCTTGCGGGGCAATTGACACCTGAATTCAAGGCCGACCCAAAGTGGGCTGGGCTGTTCTCGTTGGCACTGAACAGCGACCAAGGAATACCTGTCAATAAGCGTGGTAGCGGTGTGCGCCGATTAATTCTCGTCAGCTTTTTCCGTGCAGAGGCCGAACGGCGCCTTGCTCAGGGCTCCAGCCGAAACATTATCTACGCTATTGAAGAGCCTGAGACATCTCAGCATCCGCATAATCAGCGCATGCTGCTTGAGTCATTTCAAGACCTTGCGGCTGAACCGGGATGCCAGGTTTTATTGACTACTCACAGTCCTGGATTCGCGAGCTATTTACCAATCGATAGTTTTCGATTCGTGAGATCAGGTGACAACGGGCAACCGCAGGTCGATACCGCCGTCGATGCTACTTGGGAAGCTATGGTGGCAGCACTTGGTGTTGTGCCGGATAACCGCGTTCGGGTTCTCGTTTGCGTAGAGGGGCCCACCGATGTTGCGGCACTCAAATGCTTGAGCCACTCACTTCACTGCGCCAACACAGAGCTTCCGAATCTAGCCAGTGACCCTAGAGTAGCTTTTGTCGTTCTCGGTGGTGGAACACTATCGCATTGGGTCAATGAGCATTACTTGAAAGGCTTGGGGCGACCGGAAGTTCACCTTTACGACAACGACGTCCCCAAATACGGAGACGAAATTGCAAAGGTAAATCAGCGCACCGATGGGTCGTGGGGGTTACAGACCGTCAAGTTGGAAATCGAAAACTATCTGCATCCCGACGCAATTAATGAAGGGCTAGGCATAGCAATTGAGTTCGGCGATGAGGATGATGTCCCAGCATTGGTCGGCAAGCAAGTAAACTGGAAACCTAACACCGCAAAACGTAAGCTCGCTCAAAACGCTTTCCCGAAGATGACGGCTGACCGTATCGCGGCAAGAGATCCGAATGGTGAAATTGAAGGATGGCTCCGTCGTATCGGGAAAATGTTATGAGCGCGACGACAACAAACCATCAAAAACAGGGGCAAGGGGTAAGCAGTGTTGTGCTTGGTCTCAAACCCTATTCGGAATATAAGGATTCTGGCCTGCCTTGGCTGGGGCGGGTGCCGGGGCATTGGGACATCCGTCGAATAAAATATCTTCTGCGTGAAATTGATTCGCGTTCGACCTCGGGCAAGGAGCAACTGCTGCGCGTTTCACAATATACGGGCGTTACTCAACGCAAATCCGTTGATGGCTCTGATGAACCCGACACCCGTGCTGCTTCGCTTGTCGGCTACAAAAAAGTTTTCTCCAACGATCTTGTCATCAACATCATGCTGGCATGGAACGGAAGTTTGGGAATTTCCAGATACGAAGGCGTCGCCAGCCCGGCTTACTGTGTATATCGTTTTAACCAAGATGCATTGCCTTGGTATTGCCACGAACTCTTGCGTTCGCCTGTTTACAAGGGACGCATCAAGGTTGCTTCAACCGGCGTGGTTGAAAGTCGCTTGCGGCTTTATTCGGAAGAGCTTGGGCGTGTAGAAGCGATTCTTCCCCCACTCGAAGAACAAGCCGCCATCGTCCGCTTTCTCGACCACGCCACGCATCGGCTGGACAAGGCGATATGGGCCAAGCGCAAGACCATCGCGCTGTTAAACGAGCAGAAGCAGGCCATCATTCACCGCGCCGTCACGCGCGGCTTGGCTCCCGATGTGCCGCTCAAGGATTCCGGCATTCCCTGGCTGGGGCAGATTCCGGCGCATTGGGAGGTGATGCCACTAAAGCGAACATGCAGCCTAGTTCGTGACGGCACGCATTTACCGCCAGCTCGGACGCTGACAGGTTACCCTCTGCTGAGCGTGAGAAACATGGTGGGTGGTCGCCTTGTTCGAAGGGCGGATGACAGCTTCATCTCGAAGGCGGATTTCGAGCAGCTGAACTCTTCGTTCGTCGTGCGACCAAATGACGTGTTGATGGCGATCGTAGGTGCGACGCTCGGGAAAGTTGCGGTCGTGGATGACATCGGTCCTTTTCAGATCCAGCGCAGCGTGTCGATTCTCCGGCCGCGCTCTGAACTCATGTCGCACGCATTCTTGGCGACGTTCCTTCGAAGCCCAAGATTGCAGCAGCACCTGTGGCAATCAGTGGCGTTCTCCGCTCAACCTGGGATTTACCTTGGTTTTGTGGCCAACATTCCCGTGCCAGTGCCGCCGACCATCGCCGAGCAAGTTTCCATTTGCGATAGTCTGCAACGAGAACTCTCGCCGATTGACACCGCAATCTCGCGCATCGAACGCGAAATCGAACTCCTCCGCGAATACCGCACCCGCCTGATTGCCGATGTGGTCACCGGCAAGCTCGACGTGCGCGAAGCCGCCGCGAGTCTGCCGGAGGAGGAAAGCGCACCTGCCGATGAGCCTGATGTGGCGGGGATGGAAGAGTCTGGCGATGAGTTCGCGGAGGGAAATGCCTGATGACCGTACCCGCCCAACCCAAGCTTTATCACATCACCCATGTGGACAACCTGCCTGCCATGCTGGCAGCGGGTGGCCTCAGGTCGGATGCGGCGATGATTGCGCTGGGCGGGCCGACTGCCAGCATAGGCATGAGCAATATTAAACAACGGCGGCTGGGTCTGCCGGTCAAATGCCATCCCGGCGATCACGTGGGCGACTATGTGCCGTTTTATTTTTGCCCGCGCTCGATCATGCTGTATTTGATCTACTGCGCGAACCATCCAGACATGAGCTACCACGGCGGTCAGTCACCCATCCTGCATCTTGAGGCAAGCATGCATGAAGTGGTTCAATGGGGCATTCAACAGGGGAAGCGCTGGGCTTTTACCCTCTCCAACGCCGGGGCGAACTACACCGAGTTTCGCAACGATTTGGGACAACTCGACGAGGTGGATTGGGCTGCGGTGGCCGCTCCAGATTTTCGCGATGCGCAGGTGAAGGAAGGCAAGCAGGCTGAATTCCTGCTGCAAGAGTTTTTCCCGTGGCACCTGGTGCGGCGCATTGGGGTGTTTGATGCCACGGCCTATGGTAAGGTTGTCAACGTTACACAAAACGCGACGCATCGTCCAGCGGTGGATGTGCGGCGCGAATGGTATTTTTGAATGGGGAGAATGCGATGATTCGTTATACGACAGGCGATATTTTGAAGGCCGAGGCCGAGGCGCTGGTCAACACGGTCAACTGTGTGGGGATCATGGGGCGCGGCATTGCGCTTCAGTTCAAGGAAATGTTTCCGGCCAATTTCAAGGCTTATGCCACCGCCTGCAAACGCGAGGAAGTGCAGCCGGGGCGGATGTTTGTGTTTGATACCGGAGAACTGACTTCCCCTCGTTACGTGGTTAACTTTCCCACCAAACGGCACTGGCGTGGCAAGAGCCGGATTGAGGACATCGAGGCCGGGCTGGTGGCTTTGGTGGATGAAGTGCGGGCGCGCGGTATCCGCTCCATCGCTATTCCGCCGCTGGGCAGCGGCTTGGGCGGGTTGGATTGGAATCAAGTCAGGCCGCTGATCGAACGTGCATTTACAGCATTGCCGGAGGTGGAGGTGCAGATATTTGAACCGGCTGGCGCGCCCGCCGACAGCCGTGCCAACCGTTCGACCGAGGTGCCAAAGGTCACCGCCGGGCGTGCGGCACTGGTGGCACTGATGCGCCGCTATCTGGGCGCATTGCTTGACCCGAGCATCAGCCTGCTGGAGGTACACAAGCTGATGTATTTTCTGCAAGCGGCGGGCGAGCCGTTGCGTCTGCGTTACGTGAAGGCGCCCTATGGCCCCTATGCAGAGAATCTGCGCCATGTGCTGCTGGCAGTCGAAGGGCATCTGGTCAGCGGATATGCAGATGGCGGCGATGCCCCGGACAAGCCGCTGTCTCTTGTGCCCGGCGCCGTGGAGGAAGCAGAGCGATTTTTGAATGCACATGCCGCCACGCATGCACGGCTTGACCGCACAGCGGCGTTGGTGGAAGGTTTTGAGACACCCTACGGGCTTGAGTTACTGTCCACTGTGCATTGGGTGGCAACCCAAGAAGGTGCTGTAAGTATCCCTGATATTACCGGAGCTGTTCACGGCTGGAATACGCGCAAGCGTCAATTTACGACAGATCAAATCAGCCTGGCTACCGAGCGGTTGCGTGAGCAGGGATGGTTGGCTGAAGCTGCCTGAGTTTTACTTGATGGGTACTTGATGAATCGGTGGTGCTAATCAGGTAAAAATCAATTCATGGTTGCAAAAACAAACAGTTGCCTAATTGATGGGTAATTGATGGGGACGCAATAAATGACCACGGATACCAGCGAGAAAGGTTTAGAGACACTCATCATGCGCCACATGACCGGTGTGGATGGACTTGCCGTCATGCCGAACATGGTCACCGAGCCGCCCGCGCCTTATGGCGGTACCGGCTATTTCGCTGGGTGCGCGAAGGACTTCGACCGTGCCCATGCGCTCGATGTGCCGCAACTCTTCGCCTTTCTGCGCGTCACCCAGCCCGAGGCGTTCAAAAAGCTGGCGATGGACGACGCTAATGACCCCAAGGATATCAACCGCCTCAAGTTTCTCTCGCGGCTCTCGTCCGAGATCGGCAAGCGCGGCGTCATTGATGTGCTGCGCAAGGGCATTGAGCACCACCCCGCCGGGCATTTTAATCTGTTCTATGGCACGCCCTCCGAGGGCAACGCCAAGGCAGAAGCGCTGCACGCGCAGAACCGCTTTTCGATCACGCGCCAGCTCGCCTACAGCAACGACGAGACGCGCCGCTCGCTTGATCTGGGTCTGTTCATCAACGGCCTGCCGATCGCCACCTTCGAGCTGGAGAACAGCCTGACCAAGCAGACCGTGGAGGACGCGGTAGAGCAGTACCGCCGCGACCGCGACCCGCGCGAGAGGCTGTTTGAGTTTGGCCGCTGCATGGTGCACTTCGCGGTGGACGACAGCGAAGTGAAAATGTGTACCGAACTCAAGGGCAAAGGTTCATGGTTCCTGCCCTTCAACAAGGGTTACCACGACGGCGCGGGTAACCCGCCCAATTTACAGGGACTCAAACCCGACTATCTGTGGAAAGTGGTGCTCACCCCGGCGGGACTGACCGACATCCTCGAAAATTACGCCCAGATCGTCGAGACGAAGAATGCCAAGACCGGCAGGAAGAAGCGTAGCCAGGTGTTTCCCCGCTATCACCAGCTTGGCGTGGTACGGCTGACGCTGGTCGATGTGCGCGACCACGGTGCCGGCAAGCGTTATTTGGTGCAGCACTCGGCGGGCAGCGGCAAGTCAAATTCCATCGCCTGGCTTGCGCACCAGCTCATCGGCGTCAAACGCAACGGCAATGAGGTGTTCGACTCGGTGATTGTGGTTACCGACCGGCGTATCCTCGACGACCAGATCCAGAAGACTATCAAGCAGTTCATGCAGGTAGGCGCAACGGTGGGTCATGCCGAGCACTCAGGTGATCTGCGCAAGTTTATTCAGGAGGGCAAGAAGATCATCGTTTCTACGGTGCAGAAGTTTCCTTTCATTCTCGACGAGATCGCCAACGAGGGCGGCAAGACCTTTGCCATCGTCATCGACGAGGCGCATTCGAGCCAGGGCGGCAAGACTTCGGCAGCGATGAGCAAGGCGCTGGGCGCTACGGCGGAGGGCGAGGATGAGGAGAACGACCCCGAAGACACGGTGAATGAAGCACTCGAGAAACGTATGTCGGCGCGCAAGATGCTGACTAACGCCAGCTACTTTGCCTTTACCGCCACGCCCAAGAATAAGACATTGGAGATGTTCGGCGAGGCGTTGCCGCCCGATGCTGAGGGCAAGATCAAGCACAAGCCATTTCACAGCTACACCATGAAACAGGCGGTCGAAGAGCGTTTCATCCTCGATGTGCTCAAGACCTACACGCCAGTGGACAGCTACTACAAGTTGGTCAAGAAGATAGAAAACGACCCATTATTCGACACCAAAAAGGCGAAGAAGAAACTGCGCAAATATGTAGAGAGTCACGACCATGCGATTCGGCTCAAGGCCGAAATCATGGTGGATCACTTCCACGAGCAGGTGCTCGCAGCGGGGAAGATTGGAGGGCAGGCACGGGCGATGGTGGTGTCCAGTGGCATCGAGCGCGCGATCCAGTATTACCACGCCTTCAAGGATTATCTCGTCGAGCGCAAGAGTCCGTATCAGGCTATCGTTGCCTTCTCTGGCGAGTATGAGTACGGCGGGGTCAAGGTGAGCGAGAAATCGATCAACGGATTCTCAAGCGGCGACATCGTCGACAAGATTCAAGAAGACCCGTACCGCTTCCTGATCTGCGCCGACAAGTTCCAGACCGGCTACGACGAACCTCTCTTGCACACGATGTACGTGGACAAGCCACTCTCCGGCATCAAGGCGGTGCAGACGCTGTCACGGATCAATAGGGCACACCCGCAGAAGCATGACTGCTTCGTGCTCGACTTCCAGAACAACAGCGAGGCGATTACCTTCGCGTTCCAGGACTACTACCGCACGACGCTGCTTAGCGAAGAAACTGACCCCAACAAGCTGCATGATCTGAAGGCGGCGCTAGACAACGCGCAGGTGTATTCACCGGCGCAGGTGCAGCAGTTGGTCGCGTTGTTCCTCGACGGGGCCGACCGCGACAAGCTCGACCCGATCCTCGATGCGTGCGTGGCGGTTTATACGGGCATACTAGACGAGGATCAGCAGGTAGATTTTAAGGGCAAAGCCAAAGTGTTCTGCCGCACCTACGATTTTCTCGCTTCGGTAATGCCCTACACCAACCCTGCGTGGGAGAAGCTCTCTATCCTGCTTAACCTGCTCACGCCAAAGCTACCCGCGCCGAAGGAGGAGGACCTCGCCAAGGGTATCCTCGAAACCATCGACATGGACAGCTACCGCGTTGAGAAGAAGGTGGCGATGAAGATCGCGCTGGAGGATGCAGATGCGGAAATCGAACCCGTACCGACGGAAGGCGGTGGCGGCAAAGGCCAGCCCGAGCTCGACCGTCTGAGTAATATTATCAAATCCTTCAACGACAACTTTGGCACACTGTTTACGGATGCCGATCATGTTGCGAAGCGTATTCGCGACGACATCGCGCCCAAGGTCGCAGCCGACAAGGCCTTCCAGAACGCCAAGGAGAACACGCCACACACCGCGCGCATGGCCCACGATCTGGCGCTGGGTAAGGTGATGCAACTCCTCCTCAAGGACGACACGCAGGTCTATAAGCAGTTCGTTGAGAATGAGTCGTTTCGGCGTTTCGTCGGCGATATGGTGTATGAACTCACGACCCAGTGACGATGAGCAAATGGCGCGGATTAACATTCGGTTGCAGCGGTCGGCGATTCGCATTGCCGCTGAATTGAGGCATTGAACGTCCGCGTTGGAGAAGAACGACCGACCCCTATGTGTCAAGAACCGACTATTGCGACCGGAAGAACTGTGCCGTTTCCAGGAATCATTCGATGCCCTCACGCCATTTGGAGCCACATTACACCAAACATACCGGCTGGCTGCGCGCTGCAGTGCTGGGTGCGAACGATGGCATCGTTTCGACAGCAAGCCTGGTGCTGGGTGTTGCAGCGGCTGAGGCCACTCACGATAATATATTGATTGCCGGGGTTGCCGGTCTGGTTGCAGGCGCCATGTCGATGGCTGCTGGTGAGTATGTGTCTGTCCATTCCCAGGCGGATATCGAGCAGGCAGACATCGAGCGGGAACGCAGGGAACTCAACCAGGACGATGCTGGTGAACATCAGGAATTAACCGCGATCTATATCGAGCGCGGTCTTGACGCTGCGCTGGCAAAACAGGTTGCCGACCAGCTCATGGCGCATGATGCGCTGGGTGCGCATATTCGCGATGAAATCGGGATCTCCCACGCGCTGCGTGCGCGTCCGCTGCAGGCAGCTTTCGCTTCGGCTGCCAGTTTTTCTGTCGGTGCAGCCATGCCACTGCTGGCGATCTTGTTGGCTCCCGAGGCGAGCCTGATCCCCTTTGTCGCAGGCACTTCGCTGGTTTTTCTTGCGCTTCTGGGTGGGGTGGCTGCGCATGCTGGTGGAGCTAATGTGGCAGCAGGCTCGATGCGCGTTACCTTTTGGGGCGCACTGGCGATGGGGTTGACCGCTGCCATCGGCTCTCTGTTTGGAATGGCTGGATGAATGAATTGCCGCTGAAACGGCGGACTGCGATACTTGAGGAAAAATCGTCATGTATGTTCGATCAATCAGAGGATTACGAGTAATTGCCCCACTCGTGTTCGGCTTGTTGCTGGCAGTGCCTGCCACGCCAGTGCAGGCAGAATGCAGCGGCTGTATATGCCCGGGTGATCCCTGCAGACTATGTCCTTTACCGCCCATGAAAAATATTCCGCCCGCAGCGGATGAACCGGAAACCTGTCTCAAGATCAGGGAGAAAGTGCCGCCGATTTCAGCGAGTCCAGGGACTAATGAACATTTTGCCAGCCAGGACAAGGCAACCATGGAGTGTGTAAAAAGCGGCGGAGATATAATCCGGAATCATCGCAGGACCAAGGAATTCCCATCGAAACTTTATTGCAAACCTTATGTTGCGCCTGCCAAAGATAAAGCAATGAAAGGCGCTGCTGCCGCAACCAAAAATGGGCCAAAATGAGGTTGGAAACGGGACGGAAAACTACATTGGAACATGCCTGAATTTCCGATTAACCCAGGTTGTTTATTAGGCCGTTCGTGGTGAGCTTGTCGAACCACACGCACTATAAAACCCCAGCCCTTCGACAAGCTCAGGGCGAACGGATTCTGGCAAATCACCTCGTTTCGAGCCTGATGAACAATCCGGGATTAAAACGCTAAAGGAGCAATCATGAATACTGCTATCACTATTTTGTCTCCCATACAGCTCGGCCCGTACGAGTTGCCGAACCGCATGGTGCTGGCGCCGTTGACGCGCAACCGCGCCGGACAGGGCAATGTGCCGCAACCGCTCAATGTGGAGTACTACACGCAGCGCGCCAGTGCCGGACTGATCATCACTGAGGCGTCGCAGGTGTCCCCGCAAGGCGTGGGTTATCCCGCAACACCGGGGATCCACAGTCAGGAGCAGGTGGCAGGTTGGCGGCATGTCACTGCCGCAGTGCATGCCCAGGGCGGACGCATCTTCCTGCAGTTGTGGCATGTCGGACGCATCTCGCATCCTTCGCTGCAACCTGGTGGAGCGCTGCCACTGGCGCCTTCAGCGATTAAGCCTGCGGGGCAGGCGGTCACTTATGAGGGACTGAAGGATTTTGTGACGCCGCGCGAGCTCGAACTGGCAGAAATCCCCGGCATCATCGAACAATATCGCCGCGGTGCGCAAAATGCGCTTGCAGCAGGTTTTGACGGCGTGGAAATTCATGGTGCCAATGGTTATCTGCTCGATCAGTTTCTGCGTGACGGCAGCAATCATCGTACCGATATCTATGGTGGTTCCGTCGAGAACCGCATGCGCTTGATGCTCGAAGTGACCGCTGCGGTGTGCTCGGTGTGGGGTGCGAATCGCGTGGGCATCCGCTTGTCGCCGCTGCAGCCATTTAATGACATGCGCGACTCCAACCCGGAAGCGACGTTCAGTTATGCGGTGGAACAACTCAACCGTTTCGGTCTGGCTTATCTGCATGTGACCGAAATGGGCAAGGATGCACTCGGTGTGGCCGGTCCGGCGTTCGATCTGGTCAAGCTGCGGCGCATCTGGCAAGGGGTGTACATGACCAACAGCGGCTACGACCTCGCGCGTGCCAATGCCGCGCTGGCCAAGGACGAAGCCGACATGGTGGCATTCGGCACACTATTTATCGCCAATCCCGATCTGCCGCTGCGCTTTGCCACGGGTGCGCCGCTCAACAAACCCGATCCGGCGACATTCTATGGCGGCAATGCAAAGGGTTATACCGATTATCCATCGCTCGCTGCTCACTGATCCACAGAGCAGACAGAGCCAGTTGGCATACTGATGGCAGAGAATGGTTGCAGCAATTGCGCCGTCTACCGTAACAGCCGAACGCGCTTCCGATAAAGAACCATCCATGCATACTGCTTTCATTTCCCATCCCGATTGCCTGCTGCATGAGATGGGTTCATATCATCCAGAATGTCCGGCGCGGCTCAATGCCATCGAAGATCAGTTGATCGCCTCTGGTTTGATGAATACGCTGGAGCAGTATGCGGCGCCATTGGCGACGCGAACACAGTTGGAACGGGTGCACACGCCGGCATATATTGATTCTCTTGACGCCAGGGCGCCAACCAGCGGAATCGTATACCTCGATCCAGATACGGCGATGAATCCACATAGTTTGAAGGCAGCTTATCGGGCGGCGGGTGCCGTTGTGCTGGCGACGGATCTGGTGATCAACAGAAAAGCAGCGAACGCTTTTTGCAGTATCCGCCCACCGGGCCATCATGCGGAGCATGATCGGGCAATGGGTTTCTGTTTGTTCAACAACATCGCGGTGGGCGTGGCGCATGCGATTCAGGCGCACGCGCTGGAACGCGTTGCAGTAGTGGATTTTGATGTGCATCACGGCAATGGCACTGAAGATATTTTCCAGGACAATCCGCAAGTGCTGATGGTCTCCACTTTCCAACACCCATTCTATCCGTACAGTGGTGTGGCGGGGCGCTCCGCACGCATGGTCAATATCCCGCTGGCGGCGGGCAGCAACGGCGAGCAATTTCGCTCGGCAGTGAGCGAATACTGGTTGCCTGCTTTGGAAATATTCAAACCGCAGATGCTGTTCATCTCCGCTGGATTCGATGCCCACCGCGACGATGACCTGGCTGCATTGAACCTGCTGGGGGCTGATTACGCATGGGTGACCGAAAGGATCAAGGAAGTTGCTGACAAATACGCCGAAGGCCGTATTGTATCGGCGCTGGAAGGGGGTTACGAACTGCATGCATTGGGACGGAGCGTGGCCGCGCATATAAAAGTTCTGAGCGCTCCTTGAGCGGGAATCATTATCGCAAGCATGTCCAACGATGGTGTTTTGTACAGGATTTATTCCGTAAAATGGCCATTGTGTCTATGATGAAGCGGTAGTATCCGAATCGTATCGATGATCAGTTGCCTGAATCCGATGGAACTAAGCTATGAAGACCAGCCAGAGAATTAGTGCCACGCTTGTATTGCTGGCCATTCTATTGATTGCCGCCTTCGTGGCATGGAAACAATACTCGGCTGCCATGCCGAGTATCAGGATTGGCATACTGCATTCTCTGTCTGGCACCATGGCAGCCAGAGAAAAACCACTGGTGGATGCATTGCAGTTGGCGATCGAAGAGGCCAATGCAGCAGGCGGTATCAGCGGTCAGAAGATCGAGGCGGTGGTGGTCGATTGCCGCTCCGACTCAAAGTATTGCGCCCAGCAGGCAGAGCGCCTGATCACCGAGGAAAAAGTCAAAGCCCTGTTTGGTTGCTGGACATCCGCCTGCCGCAAGGCGGTGAATCCGGTGGTCGAGAAGCATCAGCACCTGCTGTTTTACTCGGTGCAGTATGAAGGCATGGAGCAGTCACCCAATATCATCTACACCGGTGCCGCACCCAACCAGCAGGTCGCTCCCGTTGTGCACTGGGCGCTGGAAACGCTCGACAAGCGCGACAAGCATACCAAGCGCGTCTATCTGGTTGGTTCGGATTATATTTTCCCGCGTATTACGCATCTCCTCATCAAAGACTTGCTGGCGGCACAAGGCGCCACGGTGGTGGGAGAAGGTTACCTGTCTTTGGGGTCAAGCGCAGCGGCTGAATTGGTGGCTGACATCGTCAGGCAGCAGCCGGACATGATATTGAATACCATCGAGGGTGACAGCATCGTCGCCTTCTTTCGGGAGTTGAACAAGGCCGGAATCACCCCGGACAAGGTGCCGGTGTTATCGTTCAGCATTGGCGAGGTGGACTTGGCAGCAAAGGATGCCCCGCTGATGGCAGGTCACTACGCTGCCTGGAATTATTTCCAAAGTATCCAGTCACCGCAGAATCAGGCTTTCTTGCAACGATTTCACAATCGTTTCGGCCAGCAAACCGTAGTCGACGACCCGATGGAAGCCTCCTACATCAGCCTGCAGCTGTGGGTTCAGGCGGCACATGAAGCTGGCTCAGCCGAACCTGCCCAAGTGCAGCGCACGATTTTGCGCCAAAGTCTGCTCGCGCCTGAAGGAGTGATTGCTCTCGACCCAGCCACTCGCCATTTGTGGAGAGTGGCACGCATTGGTAGAGCCCGGGACGATGGCCAGTTCGATATCGTCTGGGATTCCGGGCGGCCGCTTGAGCCGGCGCCATTCCCCGCTTATCGTACACGCGAGGAGTGGAGTCAACTGTTGCAAACGGTTGAAGGGATGGGACCATGAAGTTTACCTCCCTCACGCATCGTTTCATGGTCTGGTTCGCGGCAGTCTCACTGCTGCCGATTCTGATGACTGGTTACAGTCTGTTGCGTACCTTCGAAATGGAAATGCAGAAAATGGCAATTCAGCAAGTTTCAGCCATCGCTGATATGAAAGCGGAACAGATCGACGGCTACCTGCGCGAGCGCCTTCTCGATACCAGGGTGATACAGACAGCCAGCACCACGCGTGTAGCCATGCGCGAGTTTACTCAGGTGTTTACCCAAAGCGGAGTGGGATCCGATGCCTACCGCCAGCTAGATGCCAGCTACCGGGACCACTTCAAACGCTTCGTCGAGGATGCTGGTTATTACGACCTGTTCCTGATTTCCCCGCAGGGTACGGTAGTGTATTCCCAGACCCATGAATCTGATTTCGCTACCAACCTGCTCACCGGTCCTTATCGCAATAGCGGTCTTGGCGCGGTCACCCGTCAGGCGTTGAACACGCTGCAAAGCGGCGTCTCGGATTTTGAACACTATGCGCCATCGGC
>JAYUYT010000101.1:0-4466 GCA_043752345.1 Nitrosospira sp. | reverse complement strand
ACCGAGCTTGCCATCATGCGCGCTCAGCATGCGTATATGGGGGTGGTCCGCAATTATTTGCTCGACCAGCATCAGGTTGGCCGGATTGTCTTCCACATGGAGCAAGGTGAGCAGTGGCGCGTTTCCGTGAGCTTGTGGCGCAAGTTCTGCGGGTATGGTATTTCCAGCGGTAAGTTGTGGCATAACGTCCCGGATCAGTTCGATCCAGAATTCGCTACCCACGCCGACGGTGCTTTTCACGCCGATTGTGCCTCCCATCAGTTCGACCAGTTGCTTGGTCACCACCAGGCCGATGCCCGTCCCTTCCTCGGTGCCGTTCTCTTGCCCGAGACGATTAAACGGCTGAAATAGCTGCACCAGCTTTTCCGGAGGCAATCCCGCACCGCTGTCTTTGATGCTGATGCGTATGCGTTCCGGGGTGCTCGCGGTGCATGTCACTTCGACCGTGCCGTGCTCGCGGTTGTATTTGATCGCATTGGAAAGCAGGTTGATCAGAACTTGCTTTACCCGGGTTCGATCGGCGTTGGCAAACCAGGTGTTGTCAAATGGGAGAAAGTTTATATGGATGTCATGTTGTTGCGCCTGCGCTTCGATCATGGCATGGCATTCGCGCATGACATCGATCAGCGACACCGCTTCTCGCGACAGCGATAGCTTGCCGGACTCGATCACCGCGAGATCAAGGACTTCGTTGATCAGTTCCAGCAGATACCATCCTGCTTTGATAATCTGGGATAGCCTTACACTCTGGGTGGCGGTTGGCGGTGGTGAACCGACCTCCAACAGCTGGGCGAAGCCAAGGATGGCATTGAGCGGGGTGCGCAGCTCATGGCTCATGCTGGAAAGGAAAGCCGATTTCGCGAGGTTGGTTTTTTCCGCCACAGCTACGGCATTCTGCAGTTGAGTTTTAGTCACTTGGAGTTGTTCGGCCAGTTTTTGTGCTTCAACTGTAGCGATGAGCAGGCGCTCGTTTACTTGCTTCAATATCAGCATTTGATCGTCAGACGCCGCCTGCCTTGTTTCAACGACCTGAATTTCCCGCTCGCGTGAACTTGCATTTTCTTCGCGCAAATGAGCGGCATCTTCACGCAAGTCGGCGGCATTTTCGCGAAGATGTGCCGCATCCTCGCGTTCAGTGGCTAAATTTTCACGGCTTAGAGCCGCGGCTTCGTCCTTGCTGACCGGGTTTTCACTGCGCCTTCTGTCGTTTCCGGGGACGGCAGGATTCTTGTGATTGTGCGGGATGGCTATGCCCGGTTGACTTGAATCATCGGTAGCAGCAGCACCGTCATTGTCATGCGGGTGCCCAGTCACATATTTTTCGTCACTGTTCATAATCGCCTTATCGCCTGGTCGTTATGGCCACGGACTGACTGTGGGCCGGCCTGACATGATGCCGGCATACCCGGAGAGGGTTTCTCCTATCATGATACCGGCGTCTGTAATGTCAAATAGTCGAATGTCCTTGCTGTGTTTGCTGCCGCGAACTTTAACCACCGAGAACACGCGCTTGAACTGGCCTGCGATTTCGATATAGCGCTGCACGATAATGGCGTCAGCGAGAAAAGCGCTGCCAAATGGACTAAAGCGCAAATCGGTGTAACGATCTTCCAGTTCCGAGGTCATCAATATGGTTACGCCCATGCTGGTGAGCTCGGCTATCATGCGGTACAGCGAGCCGCGAAAATCTTCGCTAAACTCGGGTGCCAGCGCCAGCTCAAATCCGGACAGCGAGTCAATGACGACGCGCTTTGCCTGCATACGGGTAATCATTTCAATCAGATCGTGCAAGGTTTCATCTATCGACAAATCCAGCGAGCGCGTGTCGATCACCCCGACTTTTCCGCTCTTGACCAGCTCATTCAGCTGAGTGTTCAACAGTTGGCTGGGGCTCTTCTCAAATGCCGCAATCACACCGGGTTCGCCCCTGCGTATCCCTTCGGCGAGGAATTCCGTCGCCAATATGGTTTTCCCGGAGCCGGATGGCCCGACCACGAGTAGCGAATATCCTGCCGGCAAACCGCCACCCAGCATTTCATCCAGACCGGGTACTCCCATCGAAATACGTTGCTCCCCAGCGGATACCATGTTTGCGGACTCATGCGCTGTGCCTTGTTGGACAATCGCACGCGGGAATACCTGAATGCCTGCATCGCTGATACGGAGCGTATGCAAACCGGGTATCTGGGCCTGACCACGCATTTTGACCACTTGTATCTTGCGCACCGTTGAATTGCGCTGCAAATTTTGCGTAAGCCACAGGATGCCATCCGCCATGGTAAAGATGGCGCTGGACTCTGTTTCTGGCGTCAAATATTCACCGATTAAAAAGGTGGTTGCCTGCCAGCTCGTCATTTGCATGCCCAGTTGCTGCACGAAATGCTGCAACCCGGACGCCTCCTGCTTCATTTGTTTCGCTGACTGCACGACGGATCGGAACGAATCAACAAATACGAGACTGGAAGCATAGTCTTTCACTTCTTCGGCTATGCGTGACAATACGCGGTCAAAATCACCCTCCATGAGGTCTGCTGACAGGTTGACGTAGCGGATCGATTCATTGATTTTATTGATATCAAAAAACGGGAATTGCTGTTGATAACGGAGCATCTTCAACGCGGGTTCCCCGAGTACCGTGAAGAACAGTACCCGATTATCTGGGTTGGCCTGCGAGAACATGATCTGGTGGGCGAGCGTAGTTTTGCCGCCTCCCGGCGTGCCCGCGATCAGGTTAAACGAGAATTCCGGAAAGCCTCCGCCCAACAGGCTGTCTAAGCCAGGTACGCCAGTTGTCAGACGACGCATGCTTATCTTGTTACTCATTTTTAAACTCCTTCGGATGCCCGGCCAAAAGTTCTTCGGAACCCCATGCCAAACGCAAAATACGGGTTGTTAACTGCTCGCCAATTAACGAGGCCAGGATGTCGGTGAATGAAATCAGTAGCAGAGTGTTTGCCTCCCTGGCTTGCGCAGGTGTTTGTCCTTCCAAGCTCATTTTTAATTCTGCGAACCGGTGATCAGTCTGTGATGGCAGTGGGCTAGCCGCGAGCCAGGGAAATGTTGGCTGGGTAAGGAATACACTTCTCCCATAAAGTGAATCAAAACCCCCTTCACCGATGATCAAAATGATTTGGGCCGTCATCTTTTCCCATAAGTTGATCGCGGCATCCGCAACTTTTTCAGTGTGCTGTGCCATGAGGTTTTTAATTATCCGGTGCCGCAGCAAGTCACTGGTTTCCATAAAATATTAGGGTCTTGGGCAGTTAAAGCGGATTTAACAGGCGGCTGTTGAAATTCACGTTGCGCAAGTTCACCGTAAAAAGATGAAATTTCAAAACGCGCTGCAATCGATTTGTTTGGCATTAAGAAGGGTTTTGACTACCCCAAAAATACTGCAAATCATCTTCATGAATCGAATTTCAACAGCCTGTTAAAGGTGTCTAGTGATTTGGGAGCGATTCAGTTGGGGGGGGGGGGGCGTCGATTCGGTCACGTCCCTGCCGATGCCGCGGTAGCCGGTAAAGCGACCGGAGGAGTCAAACATCGGTTCCCCGCTCACCATTAAATATTGCCGCGAGCCATCGAGATTGGTCCGACTGTAGATGAAATCCAGAAACGGTCGTCTGGAAGCCAGGTTCGCCTCGAGCGTTTCTCGCTCGGCCTCATTCCAGCTCGCCCCCTGCTCATCCCTTGTAATGCCCAGTGCACCATCGACCCGGATCCCAAGCATTTCAAGCACCGGGCCAAAAATCTTGGTGAAATCCCCGTTTTCGTTCTGTTCCCAATACCAGTCGGACGACAGCTCAGTCAGGCGATGAAAACGCGCTTCGCTTGCACGTAGTTCGGCGGTCCGTTCCAGCACCGTCTGTTCCAGCGTCTCGTTGTAATTCTCGAGTTTTCTGTACAACAGCCGCACTTCCAGCATGTTATGGATACGTGTCTGAACTTCGGTCAGATCAAACGGTTTAGCTACGAAATCTTTTGCGCCGGCGTCCAGCGCACGCAGCTTGTGGCTCGGTTGGGCCGTGATCACGAGCACTGGAAGGTAACCGTCCGTTTCGATTTCCTTGAGGCCTTCCATCACTTGGAATCCATCCATGCCGGGCATCTGCAGATCGAGCAGGACCAGGTCGTAGCGGTTTTTGCGATACAGTTCGCAGACTGCATAGGGGTCAGTGGTCGACGCAACGCAAGCATAACCTGCATCATGCAGTATTTCCCCGAGCAGAAGCACATTGGATCGCTGATCGTCAACGATCAGAATGCTGGCATTAAGAATTTCTTGTTCGCTAATCATCGTATTTATCCGGTTTCATTTGTGTTGGCCAATCGCATATCAGAAAATTCCAGTGCATCGTCCAACGCGGTCATAAATTCATTGACCTTGATTGGCTTGGTGAGATAGCGGAAGAATCCAGCCTCTAGTCCCTTCTCGATATCGCGCAGCATTGCATTGGCACTGAGGG
>JAYUYT010000100.1:0-24928 GCA_043752345.1 Nitrosospira sp. | reverse complement strand
TTTGTCATCCCGGATCCGACATGAATGCAACGACAAGCAAGGGGTACGCTCTGTGGTACCGCTACCCCGGCTTGCCGTTGCTAACTGAGTTATTTTTTAGGGCTGACTGCGCGTAATGGCGCCCAATACTGGGTGAAGACCATATCTTGCGCAGCATTGGCTTTGTGGCAAGCCACACAGCTTTCATCAGCTGCCGCATTTTGTGCCTTGTCGTCGCCAAAAACAAAATAACCCCAATTGTTTGACTTGGCAAAACGCTTGCTGTCCTTGACTGAAACCGCCACAGGGCCGACATAATCACCCGCAAAATATCCGCTGCCGCTGGCTGCCGACTTGGAACCCACGCTGACCAGCTCCTTGGCAATCATGGCACCTTCGCGAAACTCGCCTGTTTTTTTCCAGTGAGACCAGCTTGCATGATCCATATAGACATAATGAAACTCGGGAAATGCCGGCTTGCCGTTATTCATGTCTTTCGGGGTCACCGATGCGCCGATGGAAATCCATTCCTTGATGTTTGCTGGCCGGACCAGTTCTCCCGCCTGATTGAATTTGGCTTGGGCCTTGTGATGCCCATGTTCCGACGCACTGACTGGTGCAACCTGAGTAATTAACATGCTCGACAGCAGTAACGGGGCCATGCCGCCTAGCAGTGTTTTCCGGAAAAATCGTTGCTGTAGCATAATTAACTCCTTTAAATGATTGAGGAAACATACGGGAAACCACTTGGTCTCCAATATGAATGGTAGACAGGCTCATCTTGTTCGTCAAGGGTGGCTTCCCGCTGCGGCGACTGGATAAACTGGTCTAAGACTGTCGCATATGATGCCGGGTTTTCATTCTGGAATGGCCGCGGCGACTCCCCTACCCTTCCCATCTTTTAGCATGTAGACTCTGCCAATGCCTACAGTTCCAGCAAAATTTTCTTCCGGTTTTTTACACTGGAGATGATCACGAAACCAACCGATCTCCCACCTGATTTTTCTTCCGCTTCGCTGCTCGCTGAAGCCAACCGCTGCGTTGCCTGCGGCCTGTGTCTGCCGCATTGCCCAACCTACCGCATAACCCTGTCGGAAGCCGATTCGCCGCGTGGACGTATCGCCTTGATCAGTGGCATTGCCAGCGGACGCATTCCGATGAATGCACGCTTTGCCCTGCACATGGACCGCTGCCTCACCTGCCGCGCCTGTGAGGCCGCTTGCCCCAACCATGTGGCTTACGGGCACCTAGTTGACAGTGCTCGCGCGGCCATGACGCAGTCATCATCCACCCTGCCCGGACAAAGTACAGGAATGCAAAAATCCGCATTGCGAGCCTTGGCGGAGAAGGAATTCATCGCCAAACCTGCACGCCTCGATGCGCTGCGCCCGCTCTTGCGTCTTTACCAGACCAGCGGTCTGCAGGCCTGGGTGCGCAAATCGAGGATGCTGGGGAAAACAAAACTTGCTGTGCTAGAGGCACAGTTGCCGCTGATCGGCACACCCTGTTCTACCTCCAACAAGACAGCCACGTCGTGGCAAGCGATTTATCCCGCAAGCGGCAATGCCCGCGGCGAAGTCGGCCTGTTCCTCGGCTGTGTGGCACGACTGGCGGATGCGGCAACGTTGAACGCAACCATATTTGTGCTCAACCGCCTGGGTTACACGGTACACGTGCCGCCCACCCAAACCTGCTGTGGCGCGCTGCACCGGCATAGCGGCGATATGCAAACATCAGTGCAACTGGCGCAAGCAAACATGGCGGCTTTCGCAGGGTTGAACCTGCACGCAATCATCAGCACGGCATCGGGCTGCGGCGCACAGCTTGCGGAAGCCCCCTTTGCTTTCTCCGCCAAGGTCGTCGATATCAGCACTTTTCTGGAGATCGCCGAAGGATGGAATGAAGTGGCGATCTCGCCGCTGCCACACAAAATTGCAGTGCATGAGCCCTGCAGCCTGCGTAATGTACTGCGCGCTGCGGCGCAGCCTTATGCGTTGCTGGCGCGCATTCCCGGCGCGTGCATTGCTCCGCTCACCGGCAATGATCAATGCTGCGGCGCAGCCGGAACATATTTTCTTGATCAGCCGGAGATGGCAAAAGCACTGCTGGATGATAAAATGATGGCAGTGAACGAAAGCGGGGAGCATTATCTTGCCACTTCCAACATCGGCTGTGCACTGCATCTGGCCAGTGCATTGCGGCAGGCGGGATCAAAAATTGAGGTGCTGCATCCGGTAACACTGCTGGCACGGCAGATGGGCATGCCGTCTTAATTCCATCATTCAGGAAAATTCATGGCGAATATTGACAAGTTCATCATCGGTTTCGACAACGCACTGCGCACGCTGCTGACGCCAGCGCAGACTCTACGCCCGGTCCCGGGAACCGGGTTGCCGGAAGTCGAGTTGACCGATGCGGAAAAAAATGAAACTACCGCACTGATGCGCATCAACCATGTTGGTGAAATCTGTGCACAGGCGCTCTATCAAGGGCAGGCGCTCACTGCGCGGGATGCCGAGGTACAGCAAGCCTTGACCCAGGCAGCCCGTGAGGAAACGGAGCATCTCGCATGGACCGAACGGCGTATTGCGGAACTGGGCGGGCGCAAGAGTTTGCTGAATCCATTGTGGTACGGCGGATCATTCGCCATCGGTGCGATCGCAGGCATGCTCGGCGACAAATGGAACTTGGGGTTTCTTGCGGAAACCGAGCGCCAAGTGGAAACTCATCTGGCTGGACATTTGCAGCGCTTACCGCAACATGATGGGAAAAGTCGGGCCATCGTCGCGCAGATGCAAGTCGACGAAGCAGGCCATGCCACTACGGCCATGTCTTATGGTGGTGCAGAGCTGCCGACACCGGTAAAGCTGGCAATGCAACTGGGATCAAAAGTGATGACGCGGACAGCGTATTGGGTTTGACACAAAGCTTCGAACGGAAAATTCTACTCCTCCATGAGTTCAAAATCGTGTGTCATCTCTGCCGTTTTTCCCAGCATGATCGAGGCCGAACAGTATTTTTCTGCGGATAGACTGATCGCCCGCTCAATTTGCTGTGGCTGCAGGTTTTTCCCGGTCAGAATGAAATGAAAGTGGATGTGGGTGAACACCTTGGGATCTTGCGCTGCCCGTTGCGCTTCAATTTCCACCACGCAATCGCTGACCGCCTGGCGGCTCTTTTTCAGAATCAGCATCACATCGAAGGCGGCGCAGCCACCGGTTCCCATCAACAGCATTTCCATCGGACGCGGCCCCAGATTCCTGCCGCCTGCCTCTGGCGGGCCGTCCATCAGCACTGCATGGCCGCTACCGGACTCACCCAGGAAACTCATTCCATCCTTCCACTTGATACGCGCTTTCATCTCTATCCTTTCTGAGATATTTTCAGCCGTTCGAATAACGACCCAAGTCGGCAAGTTGGTGTATTGAGAAATAAAAAGCCGACGCAGTTATGCGTCGGCTTTCTCTATGCGATAAACCCAGGTTACTTAAGCGACAGGATCCACTGTGCCAGAGTTTTAGCATTCGCCTCACTGACCCCCGCGTTCGGCGGCATCGGGATTGGTCCCCACACACCGTTGCTGCCTTTGGTTATCTTCTCTGCCAACTTGGCTGCGGCACCAGCATCACCTTTGTACTTGGCGGCGATATCCTTGAGGCCAGGTCCGACCATCTTCTTGTCGAGCATATGACAATTCATGCAACCGTTGCCTTGGGCCAGTTCCGGACTCGCTTGCGCGGTGCCTACCATCAACAGGGCTGATGCTGCAATCACTCCCATCCAGACAGTTTTCATTTTTACTCCTTTTATCCGTTAAAGTGTTATAGAGGAAACTTTATTCTACCTTGAACTTGGCAGACGCGCAGCAATTCCTGCAAATCAGAAATTTCCGGTAAGCATCTAACGCCCTGACAGACCCAAGCGTTGACAGCTTTATTTATCGGCACGCGTTTATTCAGCCTCACTGGCAAGCCGACAAGTTCCACTGGCAAGGCAAGCACCATGGCATAAGGTGCAATGGGTAGCAATGCATCTCGCCACTCTGCAAGATCTGCTGCCTCCCCACGGAGGATAACAGTTTGGAGCGGAGTAAGCGTTTCCTCCAGCGCTGTCAGCAGGCTGCAACAGGAACTGGGGTGACGCGACCATGTTGGATAGAACAAGCTCAGGGTGCGTTCCGCCGCTTGCAAGTAGCGCAATTCGCCGAGCAGGTGGCCAAGGCGTTGCAGGCTGTAGGCCGCCACCCCGTTGCCCGCAGGCGTGGCGTTGTCATAACTGGGCTTGGGGCGATAGATGAGTTCCTCATGCTCGTGGCTGGTGAAGAAAAAACCTCCTGCCTGTTCGTCCTCAAACTGTTCCAACAGCACCTCGGCCAGCGCCACAGCAAAATCCAGATCAGCTTGGCGGAACTCCGCCTGCATCAGTTCCAACAGACCATCCAACAAGAAAGCGTAATCGTCGAGATAGGCGTTGAGATGCGCCTTGCCATCCTTGCAAGTCGCCAGCAGGCGACCGTCTTTCCACAGCGCAGAACGAATAAAATCCACTGCCAGGACGGCTGAATGCACCCACTCGCCGCGCCCGAAAACACGGCCTACGCGCGCCATACCTTTGATCATTAAGCCATTCCAGCTGGTAAGAATTTTTTCATCGCGCCCCGGATGCACACGCGATTCGCGCTCGCTGAACAGTTTTACACGTGCGGCCGCCAGTCTTTGCTGCGCCTCCTCCTGACTGATGCCAACAGCCTGGGCCACTTCCACCAGCGGTTGCACGATTTCCAGATTCCAATGCTGGTGCTCGAAGTTGGGGGAGCGCATGAGACCGTAATAGGGCGCAACCACGGCGTATTCTTCCGGCGACAGCACTCTCTCCACCTGATCGCGCCCCCAGACGTAGAACTTGCCTTCTTCGTGTTCCGAATCGGCGTCAATGGTCGAGTAATAGCCCCCCGTCGACGCCTGCATTTCGCGCATTACCCACGCGGCAGTCTCATCCACAACCTGCTTGAACAGAGAATCACCCGTTGCCAGCCAGGCATCGGCGTAGAGCTGCAGTAGCGGCCCATTGTCGTACAACATCTTTTCAAAATGCGGAATGCTCCAGTGCTGATCGGTGCTATAACGGCAGAAGCCACCTCCAAGTTGATCGTAGATACCGCCTTTTGCCATCTTTTCCAAGGAATAATAAGCAATTCGCAGAACTTCACTATCTTTATTGGCCGAGTAATGGCGCAAACAGAATTCAAGCTCGGTGGGATGCAGAAATTTTGGCGCCCCGCCGAAACCCCCGTACACAGCATCAAATCTGTCTTTTAACTCCGCCAATGCATTGACCAATGGTTGCTCCGAGAATACGGGCATCTCTGGATTTCTTGACGGCAGCGTACTCGCCAGCGATTCCAGCAATGCGCTATTCTGCTGTTCGATTTCCGCGCCACGTGCGTAATAAGCCTCGGCGACGCGCGGCAATAAATCGAGGAAACCCGGCATGCCGTGACGCGGCAGCTTGGGGAAATAAGTGCCGCCAAAGAACGGTTTCTGCTCGGGTGTCAGGAACATGGTCAACGGCCAGCCGCCGTTGCGCTGAGTCAGTATGTAGAGGGCAGCCTGATAAATCTGGTCAAGATCGGGACGCTCTTCGCGATCCACCTTGATGTTGATGAAGTGCCGGTTCATCACCGCGGCGACCTCTGCATCCTCAAACGATTCGTGTGCCATGACATGGCACCAGTGACAGGCGGAGTAGCCGATGGAAAGCAATATGGGTTTATTCTGCGCACGCGCCAGCGTTAACGCTTCTTCGCCCCAAGGATGCCAATCCACCGGGTTATCTGCGTGCTGCAGAAGATACGGGCTGGTTTCGCCCGCGAGATGATTGGGCATGTTCGACAAACTTCCTGGCTAAGACCCGTCGGTTATTGCGCCGCAACTGGCAGTTGAAACCAGTTTCGCATATTTCGCCAGAACTCCGCGCGTATAGCGCGGCGCGGGTGGCCGCCATGCGGCGCGGCGCCGGACAAGCTCTTCCTCCGCGACATTGAGTTGCAACAGCCGCTGTTCCGCGTCTATTGTGATGGAGTCGCCTTCATGCACCAGCGCGATGGTTCCACCGACAAATGCTTCCGGCGCAACGTGGCCAACCACCATGCCGTAGGTACCGCCGGAGAAACGTCCATCAGTGATGAGCCCCACCGAATCTCCCAGTCCCTCGCCAATGAGCGCAGAAGTGGGTGAAAGCATTTCGCGCATGCCGGGGCCTCCTTTGGGACCTTCATAGCGTATCACCACCACATCACCAGGCTGGATTCCGCGTGCGAGTATCGCCGCCATGCAGGTTTCTTCTGATTCGAATACCCGTGCCGGACCGGTGATCTTTGGATTTTTCACCCCGCTGATTTTAGCCACGCAGCCTTCAGTGGAGAGGTTGCCCTTGAGGATGGCAAGATGGCCCTGCGTGTACATCGGGTTTTCCCATTGCCGGATCACATCCTGGTCTTTGCGCGGTGTCGCGGGAATGTCCCGCAGTATTTCCGCGACAGTCTGACCGCTGATGGTCAAACAGTCGCCGTGCAACAAACCATGCTCAAGCAGCATTTTCATCACTTGCGGAATGCCTCCTGCCTGGTGCAGATCAGTGGTAACGTAACGTCCGGATGGTTTCAGATTGCACAGCACCGGCACCTTGCCGCGCATGCGTTCAAAATCGTCGATGCTGAGTTCCACTTCGGCGGCATGGGCAATCGCAAGGAAATGCAGCACTGCATTGGTTGACCCCCCCACTGCCATGATCACAGCGATCGCGTTCTCGATGGACTTTCGGGTGATGATATCGCGCGGGCGGATCTGCTGCTTGATCGCGTCAACCAGCACTTCGGCCGAACGGGCGGCGCTCACGCGCTTCTCGTCATCCTCCGCCGCCATCGTCGAAGAATAGGGCAGGCTCATGCCCATCGCTTCAAATGCCGACGACATGGTGTTGGCAGTAAACATGCCGCCGCAGGAGCCCGCACCGGGACAGGCATGGCGCTCCACTGCCAGCAGTTCCTGCTCGTCTATCTTGTGCGCAGCATATTGCCCGACCGCTTCGAACGAGCTGACGATGGTCAAATCCTGCCCTTTATAATGCCCGGGCTTGATGGTGCCGCCGTAAACAAAGATAGCCGGAACATTCATCCGCGCCATCGCGATCATCGCGCCCGGCATGTTCTTGTCGCAGCCGCCTATCGCGATCACCCCATCCATGCTTTCACCCTGTACCGCAGTCTCAATCGAATCTGCAATCACCTCGCGCGACACCAGCGAGTATTTCATGCCTTCAGTACCCATGGAGATGCCATCGGACACAGTGATGGTGCCAAACATCTGCGGCATTGCCCCGGCTTGCTTCAATGCACTCTCGGCGTTTATGGCCAGCTCATTCAACCCCATATTGCAAGGCGTGATGGTGGAAAAGCCATTGGCGACACCGACGATGGGCTTATCGAAATCCTTGTCACTGAAACCCACCGCCCGCAGCATGGCGCGGCTGGGAGAACGTTGTGCACCTTGCGTGATAGCCTGGCTACATTTGTTGTATGGCATGATTGCTCCTGGGAAACGTTGGAAATCGATGGTCACAGAGCATTCCCGCTAATGCGTATAGCATTGCGGTGAACGCGCTTGCCGTATAATTCAATTTTACCGCAAAAGAAGTTGATACCGATGTTCGTTCACCCGCAGTTCGACCCTGTCGCCATCTATCTTGGACCCCTTGCCATTCGCTGGTACGGACTCATGTACCTGCTGGGGTTCGCGTTGTTCATTCTGTTGGGGCGCTATTGCATCAGGCGCCGTCCACAAGCGGCTTTCACCAACACCATGCTGGATGACATGCTGTTTTATGGTGTGCTGGGGGTGATAGTGGGCGGCCGTCTGGGCTATGTGCTGTTTTATAATTTTGGCTATTATCTGCAGCACCCGCTGGAAACTTTTGCGGTGTGGCAAGGCGGCATGGCGTTTCACGGCGGCTTTCTCGGTGTGATAACGGCGATGGCGCTGCTGGCACGCAAATATAAATTACGCTGGCTGGTCGTAACGGATTTTATCGCACCGCTGATACCGCTGGGACTGGGTGCTGGCCGCATAGGCAACTTCATCAATGCTGAGCTGTGGGGACGTCCCACCGACGTGGCTTGGGGTATGATCTTCCCGCATGTGGATGCATTGCCGCGTCACCCCTCCCAACTCTATGAGTTCGCGCTGGAAGGCCTGGCATTTTTTGCATTGTTGTGGATTTACTCATCCAAGCCAAGGCCAGTGGGGGCGGTCTCGGGCATGTTCCTGCTCGGTTACGGCGTATTCCGCTCGCTGGCTGAATTCTTTCGCGAACCGGGAGATGGTTTCATCGGCGTGCTGACACTGGGCATCAGCATGGGCCAATGGTTATCACTGCCGATGATTGCAGTGGGCATCTGGATGCTGGTCTGGGCCAATCGTGAGCCAAACAGGCTGGCCAAAGCAGGCAAACGGAATCGCGACTAGGACGCTCGCATGTCCTTGCGCCACACTTACACCCTGATCGCCCCGCTCTATGATATTTTCATCGCGGCAGCATCCAAAAATGTACGTATCATCAGTCTGCGGCAATTGCCACAACAAGGCAGTCTCAATATTCTCATCAACGGCATCGGCACCGGGCTGGATCTGCCCCACCTCCCGCCATGTCACTATTATGCTGGCCTGGATCTCACCTTTGCCATGCTCAAGCGGGCAAAACCCCGCAGCGGCGGATTTCACCTTGATCTCGTGCAGGGCAACAGCATGTCCCTGCCGTTCGCCAGTGAGTGCTTCGACCATGCGGTGCTGCACCTGATTCTTGCGGTGGTCCCCGACCCGCTCGCCTGTTTGCGGGAAACTGCGCGTGCGCTAAAACCAGGCGGGAGCGTATTGATACTCGACAAATTTCTCAAGCCAGGTGAGGCCGCGTGGATCAGGCGGACATTGAATCTGCTGGCGCAGCATACGGTCACGCGACTGGATGTGGTGTTTGAGGAAGTGCTGGCAGGCGTTCCCGGATTGAAGCTGGAAGCGGATATGCCGGTACTGGCGGGAGGTTGGTTTCGCAGCATCCGCTTGGTTAAGGAAGAGGAGTTTGGGCAGTAGAAGCACAGGGACCTCAAGTTGCTGGAAACCCTCTCGGCAAATTACATACTCGATAGATGTCTATGCTGGCAAAACTCGGCGAACAGGATTAACATGAAGACGAGTTTAATCCTATAGAACTGTAGTGAGGTGGTTATGACTACCAAGATTCCACAAGCATCGCGCGACTACGACAATACGCGCATTATCGAACGCCCTGATGGTTTCTATTGGCATTATGAGAATGCCAGCGAAAAGGTGTTCGGTCCATTTTCTAGCCTGCTTGAAGCGATTCAGGACATGGAGTACACCGCTGAATCGGATTATGAACCGGGAGAAACCCTGGAACAGGCGGAAGATGAAATCGGCATGTCTGGCTGGATTGATCCTGAAACGGGGGAACCGGGTGAAGAATCGTTTCGTCTTGAGAACTGATTGACTAAACAGCTACTGATCTGGTGTGGTTTGTTCAATAGGCGACGCACTCTCCCGAAAGTTCCCTAGGAACAGACTGCAACCAATAACTGCCGCAACGCCCGCAATACAATATCCGGAAGATTCTGAAAATGAGTTCTGGTCAACTGTTGATTGAAATCCCCGCCCCCGACACAGTTCGTTATAACTACAGCCCACCTCCGAATGCCAAGCCCAGACCGTAACGCAGCTAGTTGTTCTGGCCTTGCGGGAACCCGTACCACGAGTGGTCTTACCTATGCTGGAGGTTTGCATGAGCTACCGTGAAGAAAAAGACACCATGGGTATGGTACAAGTACCTGCCACCGCATTGTGGGGCGCACAAACACAGCGGTCCTTACAGAATTTCAAGATTTCCGGCGAGCGCATGCCGTTCGCATTACTGCGCGCACTTGCCCTGGTAAAACGTGCGGCAGCGAGCGTAAACCATGATTTGCATCTGCTCGATGCAGCTAATGCTACTGCCATCATTCACGCTGCCGATGAAGTGATCGAGGGGCGCCACGAAGCCGAGTTTCCTCTGGTCGTGTGGCAGACCGGCTCCGGCACCCAGACCAATATGAACATGAACGAGGTGCTGGCAAACCGCGCTTCCGAGTTGCTCGGCGGCGGGCGTGGCGAAGGACGCAAAATCCACCCCAACGATGATGTGAACATGGGGCAGTCATCCAACGACGTGTTTCCGTCAGCAATGCATGTGGCCGCGGTACATGCCATCCACCATCAATTAAAGCCCGCGCTTCGTGCGTTGCGTCAGACTCTTGCCGCCAAGGCAGAACAGTTTGCCGATATCGTCAAGACCGGCCGCACCCACTTGCAGGATGCAACCCCACTAACTTTGGGGCAGGAATTTTCAGGTTATGTTTCGCAACTGGATCATGGCCTGGCGCATGTGGATACAGCGCTCCCACATCTATGCGAGCTGGCGCTGGGCGGCACCGCCGTAGGCACCGGCCTGAATACTCATCCGGAATTTGCCGAACGTACCGCAGCCGAATTGGCAAGACTGACCGGTCTGCCATTCGTCACTGCGCCTAATAAATTCGAGGCGCTGGCTGCAAACGATGCGCTGGTTCATGCGCATGGCGCACTGAAGACACTGGCGGTATCCTTGCTGAAAATTGCCAATGACATACGCTGGCTGGCTTGCGGGCCTCGCTGTGGCATCGGCGAATTGAGAATTCCGGCAAACGAGCCGGGCAGTTCCATCATGCCGGGCAAGGTCAATCCGACCCAGTCGGAAGCCATGATCATGCTTTGCTGCCAGGTAATGGGCAACGATGTGGCGATCAATATGGGTGGAGCGCTGGGTAATTTCGAACTCAATGTGATGAAACCGCTCATCATCCACAATTTCCTGCAAAGCGTGCGCCTGCTTGCGGATGGCGCAGCCAGCTTCAACGATCACTGCGCAGTGGGCATCACCGCCGATGTAGAACATATTGATGATTTGATGCGCAACTCGCTGATGCTGGTGACCGCGCTCAATCCCCACATCGGCTACGACAAAGCAGCGGAAATTGCCAAGAAAGCGTACTGCGAAGGTGTCACGCTAAGGGAAGCGGCGCTTGCATCAGGCCATGTCACCGCAGAGCAGTTCGAAATGTGGGTAAAGCCGAAAAACATGGTGGGAAACAAATAAGACAAGGTTACAACCCGCCGCTTTTGAACCTCTCCAGCGCTTTCATCAGCTCTGCCCGGATCCCCGGCTCCCACACCGAATGACCCGCATCATTGACGATCACGTAACGCGCTTGCGGCCACGCTCGATGCAGATCATCGGCACTGACAATGGGACAGACCGCATCATAACGGCCTTGCACAATGACGGCGGGAATCGACTGAAGTTTGTCTATGTTATCCAGCAGCGAATTTTCCGGCAGGAATATATCGTGACTGAAATAGTGCGCTTCCATACGGGCGAGTCCCAGCGCAACGGTATCGCCGGAAAAATAGCCGACCGTTTCGGGGTTGGGCAACAATGTCGAGCATGAACCTTCGTAGATGCTCCAGGCGCGGGCAGCGGGCATATGCACTGCGGGATCCGGATGCATCAGGCGTTGCCGATAGGCGGTGAGGATGTCGCTGCGTTCTGCTGGTGACAGCGGCGCGACGAAAGCATGCCAGGCTTCGGGAAAAAGATTTCTCAGGCCGTAGAGAAACCAGTCGATCTCACTTTTGCGGCAAAGAAAAATTCCGCGCAGGATGAAACCCAGGCAGCGTTGCGGATGGGTTTCGCCATAAGCCAGCGCCAGCGTGCTGCCCCATGAACCGCCAAATATCAACCATTCTGCAATGCCGAGATGTTGCCGCAAAGTTTCGATATCATTGATGAGGTGCGGCGTGGTGTTGTCACGCGTTTCTCCCAATGGAGTGGAACGGCCTGCACCGCGCTGATCGAATATCACGATGCGGTAATAAGCCGGATCGAAAAACCGGCGATGGGCAGGTGATGATCCGGCACCCGGTCCGCCATGGAGAAACACCACTGGCACCCCGTCAGCATTGCCTGACTGCTCCCAGTACATCGTGTGCAGGTCATCCAGCGGCAACAGACCGCTGGCATAAGGCTCGATTGCCGGGAATAGCTCGGTACGCAGATTATCGTTCACGATCGTCAGGATCCTTATTTTTCTTGTACACCTGCAGTTTACCAGTTGCCAGAGCGTTGAAAAGGACGGTAAACAGGCTTGAGTTCGTGCTTTATGTACATATCTATTCTGGTATATTGCACACTCCACACTAGCATAACGAGGATAAGTTCATGCCCCACGCGCTGAAAGAACAGGAGGTTTCCATGTTACGCACCGAAATCGAGATGCTGATGAAGGAACGCCAGAGTCTGCTCAAAACTACCGGTGCAGCAGCTGTGTTTATCGCTAATCTGGACAGTGCTGCTTTGCCGGAAAACGCTTATGAATCGGCAGAGATGCTGTCCAACTGTCTGAACGACCTGTCTGAAGACAGCTTGCGCGACGCACTGGATATGGTAAAGGCAGAGTTGACCGCCAATGAATGAGTTTAAAACTATCGTCAGTGCCTCCTAAAGTTGGTCTTGTTCTGACCGGAGGCGGTGCTCGCGCCGCCTATCAGGTTGGAGTGCTGCAGGCAATCGCCGCGATGCTGCCGGAGGGTGCACGCAATCCATTTCCCGTTATTTGCGGTACCTCCGCCGGTGCCATCAATGCTGCCGGCCTCGCAGTCTCGGCCAGGAATTTTCATGAGGGAGCGAGGCACCTAGCGTCAGTGTGGGAGAATTCCCATGTCGACCAGGTTTATCGCTCCGACCCCATCGGCGTATTTGGCAATAGCGCACGCTGGCTGGCTTCACTGCTGTTTAGTGGATTAGGCAGGCATAACGCAGTCTCCATGCTGGACAATTCACCATTTGCTCAGCTGCTGGAGCGCAGCATGCCGCTGCGCGCGATCCAGAAGAATATCCAGGCTGGCGCCTTGCATGCCTTGGGAATTACCGCATGGGGCTATACCTCTGGACAATCGGTCACGTTCTACCAAGGTGCAGAGAGCATAGTTCCCTGGAAACGAGCGCGCCGTGTCGGTATTGCCTCGCATATTGGTGTCGAGCACCTAATGGCGTCTTCCGCTATTCCGTTTCTTTTTCCGGCAATAAAACTACACCGTGAATATTTTGGTGACGGCTCCATGCGCCAGCTCGCACCCATTAGCTCAGCACTGCATCTGGGTGCAGACCGGGTACTGGTGATAGGCGTACGCAAAGCAGATGAGGCGCCGCCCGATCGTGTAAAAGTGGAAAGCTATCCACCGCCGGCACAGATTGCGGGCCACGTCATGAGCAGTATTTTTCTTGACAGCCTTGACGTGGATCTGGAACGGCTGCAACGTATCAACAAGACCATCCAGCTGATTCCGCAAGAACAACTGGAGAGTAGCAACATTCCTCTGCGTCGGGTGGAATCGATGGTGATTTTCCCCAGCGTGGAAATCAACAGGATCGCAGAACAGCATGCCCACACTCTGCCGCGCACCATACGTCTTTTTTACCGTGCTATTGGCGCGATGGGCCGCGACGGTTCCGCGCTATTGAGCTATGTCCTGTTTGAAGAGTCCTTTTGTCGGGCGCTGATCAAACTGGGCTACCAGGATACAATGCCGCACGCAGCGGAAATATTACAGTTTCTCGGGGTCGACGCAACAGATTGATATAATCCTACGGTGAAAATTCCGTCAAGGATAGCGGCCACACTCCGCACCCGATTGCTTCACTTTCAGAGATTACCACATGGATATTGCCAACCCCGAATTCTGGGTCGCAGTAATACAAATCATCGCGATTGATATCGTGCTGGGCGGCGACAATGCGGTCGTGATCGCGCTCGCCAGTCGGCGCTTGCCGGAAAAACAGCGCAACCAGGCGATTTTCTGGGGCGTGTTCGGCGCCATCGGCCTGCGGGTGGTGCTGATTTTTTTCGCACTCGCTCTGCTGGCGATTCCTTTTCTGAAAATTACCGGTGCATTGCTGCTGCTATGGATCGGGGTCAAACTGCTGCAACCTGAACCTGAAGGCGGCGAGCATGAGATCGACGCCAGCACCACGTTGCTGGGCGCGATCAAGACCATCATCATCGCCGATGCGGTGATGAGCCTGGACAACGTCATCGCCATTGCGGGTGCTGCCAAGGACAGCATTGGTCTGGTCATTTTCGGTCTATTGGTGAGCGTACCCATCATCGTCTGGGGCAGCAAGTTGGTGATGAAGCTGATGGACCGTTTCCCCATGACCATCGTCATCGGTGCCGGACTGCTTGGCTGGATCGCGGGTGACATGACGGTAACCGATACCGTTACCAAGGAATGGGTCGGGAACAGCATGCCGTTGTTGCATTGGCTTGCTCCGGCGGCTGGTGCATTGCTGGTGGTCATTCTTGGCAAATGGCTGGCTGCCCAGGCATCGGCACGGATGGCATTAAAAGCTACGCCGATAATTGATCTGGCCGACAATGAGCAACATCCGCCACAGTCATAACAGGGGACGATCATGCTAAAAATTCTGTTGCCAGTGGATGGCTCTGACACTTCCAACAAAGCAGTCACGGATTTCACCAAACTGCTCGGCTGGTACAAGGAGACACCGGAAATTCATCTGCTCAACGTGCAATTGCCGTTACATGGCGACGTTTCCATGTTCGTCGGCAAGGAAAATATCGCGCAATACCATCAGGAAGAAGGGCTAAAAGCATTGCAGGCTGCGTGCGACCTGCTCAAGCAGATGGACATTGCCTGCCAGTTTCACATTATCGTAGGCGATCCGGCGGAAATGATCATGCGCTACGCCGCCGAAAAACAGTATGACCAGATCGTCATTGGCCCGCGCGGACTGGGGGCAATGCAAGGTCTTTTGCTAGGTTCTGTCACCAACAAGGTGATGCAGCTTTCGACCGTACCGGTCCTGCTGGTAAAATGAACCGAAACTATTTGCACGCTGCCAACTTGAATGGAGGGATGCCATGAGTACAACTCCCGCACCAGACTCAACCCGGGCGAGCCCTGCTGATAGTGGCGTCAAACCGAACTTCTCCAAAAACCTGCAAGCCGTTGCCAACCGGATACGCGCCGCCAGCAATCTCGACGAGATCATACTGGAAGTGAGCAAAGACATTTGCGCACTGTTTAATGCAGACCGCCTGATTATCTATTCAATTGGTGAAGACAAGACCTCTATTGTTTCCAAGGTGAAGACCGGACCCAACTCGTTTAGGGAATTGAAGCTTCCCGTCGAGAATCAAGACATCGTCGGCTTCGTCAGTCTCAGCAAGAAAGTCGTCAACATCAAGGATGTTTATGACGAAAATGAACTGAAAACACTGAGTCCAAAATTGCGTTTCTTGCGCGAAATGGACAAGCGCACCGGGTATCGCACCAAGCAGATGCTGGTAGCGCCGATACCGGATGCCGGCAACAATGAACCGGTGGGTGTGGTACAAATCATTAATTGCGGAACTGGCAAACCTTTTTCGCAGATGGCAGTAGACGGGGTGAGCGAGCTTTGCCAGATACTGACCATTGCTTTCAAGCAGCACCAGAAACCGCAGCAACTCAGCAGATCCAGGTATGACAACCTGGTCACCGAAGGAGATATTTCGGCGGAGAAGCTGGATCTGGCTACGCGCTCTGCGCGCAGAAAAGAACAAGACTTGGAAACGGTGCTGATCGATGAGCTCCATATCAAGCCAGCGTCTCTGGGCAAATCATTGGCCCTGTTTTTCGGCGTGGAGTACGAGCCGTTCAAGGCCGACCGGCCCAGGCCAGCGAAACTCCTCAAAAACCTGAAGCGCGATTACGTCGAAAAAAATCTCTGGTTGCCGATAGACGAGACCAAGGACGGGCTGGTGGCGCTGACACCCGACCCCGACAAGATCAAGGCATTGCACATCGTCGACAACGTTTTTCCCAAACATAAAATCATTTACAAGGTCTGCTCCAGCCGTGAATTCAAGGCAACACTGGATCTGTTTTATGGCGATGCCGGCCCGGGGGAAATGGATAGCGGAAACATTGGCGAGATGCTTTCCACGCTGGGCAATACCGAAGAAATCGAAGAAGTGGCTGATGATGTTTCTGCCGCATCCGCCGACAATGAGCTGGTGAAGCTGGTCAACAAAATTATTATCGACGCCTATAACATGGGAATTTCTGACATTCATGTCGAACCCTATCCAGGCAATGCCAAAACCGAAATCCGCTTCCGCAAGGACGGCACGCTGATGCCTTACATCCAGATCCCGGCAAGCTACCGCAACCCGCTGGTGACGCGCCTCAAAATCATGTGTGATCTGGATATTTCCGAAAAGCGCAGACCCCAGGACGGCAAGATCAAATTCAAGAAGTTCGGTCCGCTGGATATCGAGCTGCGGGTCGCCACCATTCCTTCCGCAGGCGGAATGGAGGACGTGGTGATGCGTATCCTGACGGCGGGGGAAGCGATTCCGCTCGACAAAATGGGCTTCACTGCGCACAATCTGAAGGAACTCGAGAAAGTGATCAGCCAGCCCTACGGCCTGTTCTTCGTCTGCGGTCCGACCGGTTCCGGGAAAACCACCACGCTGCATTCCATCCTGAAATCTCTCAACACCCAGGAAACCAAAATCTGGACCGCCGAAGACCCGGTCGAAATCACGCAAAAAGGCTTGCGCCAGGTGCAGATGAACATCAAAGCGGGACTGACCTTTCCGGTGGTGATGCGGTCGTTCCTGCGGGCCGACCCCGACATCATCATGGTGGGAGAAATGCGCGACAAGGAAACCACCAGTCTCGGCATCGAAGCTTCGCTCACCGGTCACCTGGTATTTGCCACGCTGCATACCAACAGCGCCACGGAATCCATCATTCGCCTGCTGGACATGGGCATGGACCCATTCACCTTTTCCGATGCGTTACTGGGAGTGCTGGCGCAGCGTCTGGCCAAGCGCCTGTGCGACTGCAAAAAAGCCCACACCGCCAGTCCGGAAGAGATTCAAGCGCTGCTGACGGAATATTGCGATGAACTAAAAAACATCGAGCACTTCAAGGCTGACCCAGATGCGACTTACCAGGCCATCCGCGCCGACTGGATCAAGCAGTACGGTGATGCGCAAGGGCAGATTACGCTGTATGAGCCGGTCGGCTGCGACGCCTGCACTGGCCGTGGCTACAATGGCCGGGTTGGTCTGCATGAACTGCTGATCGCCACCGATGCGCTGAAAAAGAACATCCAGGACCATGCGCGCGTGACCGAGATGCTGGTCACTGCGCTGGGCGACGGCATGCGCACTTTAAAGCAGGACGGCATAGAGAAAGTATTGCAGGGCATTACCGACATGCACCAGGTGAGGACGGTGTGCATTAAGTAACTGGGGAGTGGTGAGTAGTAAGTGGGTGATGTGACGAAAAAGGGCACATTGCGCCGGATTTAGGCTGCACTAGAAAAAGACGGTCTATCCCAGATTATTTGAAATAATGTCATTTACCAGCATCCGTTCGCCCTGAGCTTGTCGAAGGGCCGTGTTTTACAGTGTGTGTGATTCGACAAGCTCACCACGAACGGGTTAACAAACAATCTGAGCTTGGCCTTACTGCAATGATCGCGCCCAATAAAAAGCCCCTCGCTAGGAGGGGCTTTTGGTTTGCTGGGCTTTGCTTGCGCGCTGCCCATGCTACGCTCAGGGAGCACAGAGACCAATACCCTCCTTTAGGCCACGTGAGTTGTTGCAGATTGCACTGCCTGTCATTTTCCACGGCAGAGTGGATGCCCCGGCTGTGGGTACTGGTGTAAATGTAAAAGCCAACGGGACTCCGGCATCGCTAGTTGCGGTACTGGTTCCAACCACTACGCCATTTGTGACAGAAGTAATTGTGGCATTAGTTGAGTTAGTAACTGTCGGAACGCCAAGTAAGCCCGCAGAGCAGCCAGTTAACGATCCAGTATCCTGGTAACACACAGCGATTGCCAGTTTGTACGCTGCCAGTTCGGCCACGGTACCTGCCGCGCGGGTGCGCGAGGTGTAATCGCCGTACTGCGGGATCGCAATCGCTGCCAGAATACCGATGATCGCGACCACGATCATCAGTTCGATCAAGGTGAAACCTTTTTGTGCTTGTTGCATGATAATTCTCCTTTAGGGTTTAAGACACGCACTCGAGGTGCTTGGTTCAGTATAAGCAGCAATCGTGCCAGGTCAGCTCACCAGCCCCGACTGTATGCAAATAGTGTAGTACAACCCGTTGTTATAAATCCAGATTGTTCGTTAAGCCGTTCGTGGTGAGCTTGTCGAACCACACGTGCTGCAAAACCTAGCCCTTCGACACGCTCAGAGCGAACAGATTCTGGTGAATCACACCGTTTCGAGCCTAATGAATAAATTAGGATAAAAAGCTTTACTCGTAGCGCAACGCTTCCACCGGTTTCAGCGCCGCCGCTTTCCTGGCCGGGTAGAAGCCAAAGAATATCCCCACTGCTGACGCAAACAGGAATGCCAAGCCAACCATGCCGAGGGTGATGACCACTACCATGTCCGCTGCGCGGCTCACTGCCCAGGCGCCGCCGATGCCCAGCGCCACCCCTGCCAGCCCGCCCAGAATGCAGATCACCAGCGCTTCCAGCAGGAATTGCGTGAGGATGGCGCGGCGATTGGCGCCGATGGCCATGCGGATGCCGATTTCACGGGTGCGTTCAGTCACCGATACCAGCATGATGTTCATGATGCCAATGCCGCCGACCAGCAGCGATACCGAGGCGATCGCTCCCAGCATCAGCGACATCACCTTGGCCGCGCCGGTGGCGACAGCAGCCAGCGCTGCCATGTTGCGCACGGTGAAATCGCTATCCATGCCTTCCGCGAGCCGATGGCGCTGGCGCAGCAACTGATTGATCTCGCTTTCGGCTTCCTCCATTACTTCCACTGATTTGCCCTGCACCATCATGAAGCGGATGGTTCCGGGAAACTGGCTGCCGAAAATCTGGCGCTGGCCGGTGGTGAGCGGAATGAACACGCTGTCGTCCTGGTCACGCCCGTCCAGACTCTGCCCCTTGGCGGCAAGCACGCCGGTGACCAGAAAAGGACTCTTCTTGATGCGTATGGTTTTGCCGGTCGGGTCTTCAGCACCGAACAGGTTCTTTGCAATGACCTGGCCCAGGACGACAACGCGTGCGGCGGAGCGGAAATCGGTATCGGAAAACACCTCGCCATCTTCCGTACTCCAGTTGCGCACCTTGAAATAGTCCGGCGTCACACCGGTAACGACAGTGCTCCAGTTGTTGGCACCATAATTCAGTTGCGCCGTTCCGGTTATGATGGGCGCGACCGCCTTGATTGAAGGCAGGTTGGCGACAGCCTGCGCATCGCCGAGAGTCAGGGTTTGCACACTGCCGCTGCTTTGGCGCATGGCGCCCGAGGAGGTGGCGCCGGGCAGCACGATAAACAGGTTGCTGCCCATCGAGGCGATGGCCTGGTTGACGGTAGTCTGCGCGCCTTGACCGATGGACAGCATCAACACCACCGCCGCCACGCCAATGATCATACCGAGCATGGTCAAACCGGTACGCAGGCGGTTGAGCCGCAGTGCGCGCAATGCTTCGCCGATGATGGCCAGCAGGTTCATGCCGTCACTCCGCCATCGTGCACCACCCGTCCGTCTTTCAGCCGCACCAGCCGGTGCGCGTAAGCCGCAATGTCGTTTTCATGCGTGACCAGCACGATGGTGATACCCTGCTCGCGGTTGAGCCGTTCGAACACCGCCATGATTTCGCCGCTGGTCTGAGTGTCGAGGTTGCCGGTGGGTTCATCCGCTAGGATAAGCTGCGGGTTGTTGACCAGTGCGCGACTGATGGCAACCCGCTGCTGCTGGCCACCGGAAAGCTGATTGGGCTGATACGCGGCGAAGTTGCCGAGACCGGTCTGACGCAGCAATTCCAGCGCGCGCCGGCGGCTCTCCGCACGCCCCACCCCTGCATAGAGCAATGGTGTCGCCACGTTATCCAGTGCCGTCATGCGTTTCAGCAGGTTGAATCCTTGAAATACGAAACCGATGGTGTGGTTGCGCACGCGCGCGAGTTCATTCTCCGCAAGTGCCGCCACATCGCGTCCGGCAAGCCAATAATGCCCGCTAGTGGGAGTATCAAGACAGCCCAGCAGATTCATCAGAGTGGATTTGCCGGAACCAGAATGCCCCATGATGGCGACAAATTCGCCGCGATTGATATTGAGACTCACGTCGTACAGCACCTGGCTGTTGACCGTGCCGTTGATGCCGTTGTCCAGACTATAGGTCTTGCACAGGTTTTCTACCCTGATCAGCGGCGCGGCGAAAGAATCAGGTTGGACTGACGCCATCAGAACATTCTGAGCTTGAAGTTACTACCCGATTTATCCTTGTTGCTGGCTTCGCGCACGACCAGCTTGTCGCCTTCCTTGATTCCGCCTTCGATGATTTCGGTGAAACTGGCGTCAGCGATGCCGGTTCTGACGCTGACCGCAACGGGTTTGCCATTCTCCAGCCGGTAAAGGACGGGTTTGCCCGGTTGCTTGGCCGGCGCGCTATCAGCATCGGCATCAGTCGGTTTGTAGCGCAGCGCCGCATTGGCTATGCGCAGCACCGCATTCTTCTGCTTGACGGCGAAGCGCACATTGGCGGTCATGCCCGGTAGCAACGCACCATCGTCGTTGGCTACCGCTACCACCACGTTATAGGTGACCACATTCTGCTGGATGGTGGGATTGAGCCGTACCTGCTTTACTGCGCCGGTGAATTCGCGCTCGTGGAAAGCGTCCACCGAGAAACTTGCCTGTTGGCCGAGACGCAACTGGCCGATATCCGCCTCCGCTACGCTGGTATCGATCTGCATCTGGTGCAAGTCCTTGGCAATCTGGAACAGAACCGGCGTCTGGAAGCTCGCTGCCACGGTCTGGCCAAGATCTACGTTGCGCGCCACCACCACTCCGGAAATCGGTGATTTGATCACGCTGTAGTCGAGATTGGCACGGTCGCGCGCCAACTGCGCGGCGCTTAGCGCAAGCTGGGCGCGGGCGGCGTCCAGTTGCTGCTCGAACACGTTCAATGCGTCGTTGGAAATAAAACCCTGTTCCTTGAGCGCAAGGTTACGCGCCATCTTGTTTTCCGCCAGTTTCAGCACGGCGCGCGCATTCATCACGTTGGCCTCGGATTGCTGCAACTGCGCCCGAAACAATGCCGGGTCAAGTTCTGCCAACACCTGACCCACTGTGACCTGGTCGTTGAAATCAACATACATCTTGAATATCGTACCCGATACCTGGGTACCGACATTGACCAGCTCCACCGGGTTGAGCGTGCCATTGGCGGAAATGCTTTGCACGATGTCACCGCGATCGACCGCCAGAGTCTTGTAGCGCTCCTGCTTGGATTCCGGTTTGGCGCCCCAGTACCAGACAGCGATAGCGGCCAGTAGCGACAGTGCGAGAATGACGAGCAGCTTGGTGCGGGAAATAGTGATCATGAGCGGCCAAGTTATGTTCTGTACCAGACTGGACAGAGCGAAAGCCGAATGTTACCCGAGTACGGGGGGTTTATGGAATCGCTGCACAAGTGCTCTACGCAGAGCTCCTCAGCGAGCCCCTAGTTTTTATTGGCGGTAGCCAGTTCGCGCAGCTCCTTAAGGCGCGCTTCAACGCCGGATACCTGATAGAAATCACCGTCATTGCTTCTCAATGCAGTCTGCAACTGGTCAATCGCGGCGGAGAGATAACCTTGCCGGATGTAGGCTTCAGCCTGGGCGCGATGCTGTAACAGATTGCTCCCCAGCGCCGCGTAACCTTGTGCCTGCAAGTTGTAAAGGCGTATATCGTTGGGCGTAAACAGCAGTTGCTGGTTGATGAACTTGAGTGCAGCATCGGGGCTGTCGTTGCGCAGCAGCGCCTCGGCGTAGTCGTAGGTCAGCGCCCGGTGCTGCGGATAAATTCGCAACGCGGCCCGGTAAATGCCGAAGGCGTCTGCAGACTGTCCTGCCGCGAGTTTGACACGGGCTGCAAGCGTTTCAATCATGGGGCTGGTGCGTGTAACCTTGCGCTCAATCCGGATCGCCGTACCCAGGCGGTGATTCTCCAGCATCTCTATCATGCCGCCAGACCGGGAAGCCTCATAGAGCAGCGTCAACTCCTTGTCTGCGCGCGTGTAATTCCGGTCGCGCAGCAGGGCGTTGATCAATCCATAGCGTTCCGCAACCTCGCTGTTGTAACGTTTGTCCTTGATGCTGGACTCAAAATGCTTTACCGCGTCTTTTGGTTTTCCTTGAAGTGCACGCAGCTTGGCACGCACCAACTGGAAATCAAGGCTGTCAGGAACTTGCCGGTAAGACATATTCTGCGTGCGGTTCTGAATGTCCGCAATGCGCTCATAAGTGATCGGGTGGGTGCGCAAATAAGACGGCGCTCCGTTTTCCTGAAACCGTCCGGCTTTTTGCAAGCGCTCGAAAAATTCTGCCATCCCATTGGGATCGAGTCCTGCGTCAACCAGTATGTTCAGCCCGATACGATCGGCTTCTTTTTCATGGTCACGCGTAAAATTCAGCCGCGACTGGATTGCAAGCGCTTGGGAGGCTGCCATGGCTGCCTGCCCGGCCTGCGGATTTGAACGTGAAGCCAGAATCGCTACTGCCATTGCTGCCAAAGAAGTTAGCATGCCGTATTTCTGTCCGGAAATCATGCGCGCAAGATGCTTCTGGGTGACGTGTGCAATTTCATGCGCCATCACCCCGGCCAGTTCCGATTCGCCCTGCGCGGCGAGAATCAGGCCGCTATTGAAGCCCATGAAACCGCCAGGCAGCGCAAATGCGTTGATGGACGGATCCTGCAATGCAAAGAATTCAAACTCCTGATCGGGATGAGCCTCGTTTGAACCAGCGAGCAGCTTGTTGCCAAGACTGGTAAGATAAGCAGCGATTTCGGGGTCATCAAGGTAACTGCGATCAGCGCGGATCTCAGCCATGATCTGCAAACCAAGCTGCCGTTCCTGGCGTGGCGAGATGGTGGCCTGGGAGACATCACCCAGTTCGGGCAACTCGTCGGCAGAAGCGTTCAGAGCAGACAGAAGTGGCAGTATTGCTGCCAGCAGATAGCGCAATTTCATGGTGATATGATAACCGTTTACGGGCTAAGTTCCATGACCGTCAGGGAACCTGCGGGACAGATCCCGCGATTCCCTAGATCGCCGCCTCATTCATTTCTCCGGTGCGTATCCTCACAATCTGATCGATACTGCTAACAAAAATCTTGCCGTCGCCTATCTTGCCGGTATGTGCAGCTTTGATTATGGCTTCGATAGCGCCGTCCACCTGTTTTTCGGCCAATACTATTTCGATTTTTACCTTGGGTAAAAAGTCCACCACATATTCCGCGCCACGGTACAGCTCAGTATGCCCTTTCTGTCTGCCGAAGCCTTTCACTTCGGTAACAGTCAACCCGCTCACCCCTATTTCGTTGAGCGCTTCCCATACTTCGTCGAGCTTGAAAGGTTTGATGATGGCTTCGATTTTTTTCATGATACGTTCCTTGGGTTGAATATCTCTGATGGCGGTTAAAATTCGTCTCGGTATTTCGATGTGATCGGGTAGCGCCAGTCCTTGCCGAAGCCGCGGCGGGTGATGCGGATACCGACCGGGGATTGGCGGCGCTTGTATTCGCTCACGCGGATAAGGTGTACCACCCGCCGCACATCGGCTTCGGTGAAGCTCATGCGCATAATTTCATGCAACGACAGATCGCGCTCCATGTAAGCTTCAATGATGGCGTCGAGCACTGCATACGGCGGCAAGCTGTCCTGATCGGTCTGGTTGGGGCGCAATTCAGCAGAAGGGGCACGCTGAATAGTGCGCTCCGGAATCACTTTTCCCAAGCTGTTGCGATAATGGCAGAGCCGATACACCATGGTCTTGCTGATGTCCTTTAATACCGCGAAGCCGCCGGCCATGTCGCCGTACAGGGTGCAGTAGCCCACCGCCATTTCAGATTTATTGCCGGTCGTGAGCACGATCGCGCCGTATTTGTTCGATAACGCCATCAGCAGGGTGCCGCGTATGCGCGCTTGCAGATTCTCTTCGGTAGTGTCCGCATTCCCGATTGTTGACAAGCCCTTGAATTCATCCGCTAATATACCCAGGAATTGGTCGAATACCGGTTTGATGGGAAACTCGCTGTAACGCACCCCAAATGTCTGCGCCATCATGTGCGCATCCTGCCGGCTGATGTCAGCGGTATATTGCGACGGCATCATCACCGTCCGCACTTTGTCGGCACCCAGTGCGTCCACCGCGATCGCCAGCGTCAGCGCGGAATCAACCCCGCCGGACAACCCCAGCAGTACGCCGGGGAATTCATTCTTGCCGACATAATCCTTCACACCCAGGCATAACGCCCGATAAATGCTTGCCTCCAAAGCCTGGGGCGGCACGACCTCTCCCGGTACAAGCGTGCCATTTTGCAGTTCGATCAGCCCAAGGATTTCAGTAAACTCATCGAACTGGTGAGCCAACTCACCTTTATTATTCATGGCAAACGAAGCGCCGTCGAACACCAGTTCATCCTGTCCACCCACCAGATTGGCATAGACGATGGCCATACCCGTCTCGCTGATGCGTCGGCGTATCAACTGATGACGCAGGGTCTGCTTGTCCATGTGATAAGGCGAGGCATTCAGCACCAGCAACACTTCAGCTCCTGCCTCCCTGGCGCGGATAGCCGTACCTTCTTCCCAGACATCGGCACAAATATTGATGCCGAATTTCGTGCCTGCCACATCGAAAACACAAGGCTCGGTGCCGGATTCGAAATAGCGCCGCTCATCGAATACGGTGTAATTGGGCAGCC
>JAYUYT010000099.1:0-4545 GCA_043752345.1 Nitrosospira sp. | reverse complement strand
GCACGATATGGCCGTCGAGAATGGCACGGGCGCTGTCGGCAATCGGATCCTGGGGGTCATCACCTTCAGTCAGTACGGTGTAAAACGCAGTAATTGAGCCGCTGCCATGCGTACCATTGCCAGCGCGTTCTACCAGTTGTGGCAGTTTGGCGAATACCGATGGGGGATAACCCCTGGTGGCAGGAGGTTCGCCAATGGCGAGCGCGATTTCCCGCTGTGCCATGGCGTAGCGGGTGAGCGAGTCCATGATCAGCAGTACATGCTGACCCTGATCGCGGAAATATTCTGCGATGGTGGTGGCATAAGCCGCACCCTGCAGGCGCAGCAGTGGTGAGGTATCAGCTGGTGCCGCGACCACTACGGAGCGCGCGAGCCCTTCTTCGCCGAGAATGTGTTCAATGAATTCCTTGACCTCCCGTCCGCGTTCACCGATCAACCCCACCACAATCACGTCGGCGCTGGTATAACGGGCCATCATGCCCAGCAACACGCTTTTCCCCACGCCGCTGCCGGCAAACAAACCCATGCGCTGGCCACGGCCGACACACAACAAAGCATTGATGGCACGCACCCCGACATCCAGGCTCTTGCTGATGGGTTCGCGCTCCAGCGGATTGTAGGGCCGGCTCTGTAGCGGTACGCTGTGTTCGACCTGCAGCGGCCCCAGTCGATCCAGCGGCTGTCCGGCACCATCCAGCACCCGCCCCAGCAGGTTGGGGCCAACCGGCATATGTCTGGCCAGATCGGCAATGCGTCGCCGCGGACGTTGTACATTGCCTGGCTTGGGCGGTGTTTCGGCAACTTTCGTCGGGATTACCTTGGCGCCTGGAGTCAGGCCATGGACGTCAGTGGCGGGCATCAGGAACAGCCGATCCCCGGAAAATCCCACCACTTCGGCCGCGACGCTGTTGCCATTAGGCAGGGAAACCGTGCAACTGCTGCCAACGGCAAGTTTGAGGCCCACTGCTTCCATCACCAGCCCGGAAACCCTGGTGAGGTGACCGCTTAGCTGTAGCGGGGTAGAGCTGGCAACAAGCCGGCTGCAATCCTGGAAAAAGCCGTGCCAGAGTTCACCGCGGTTTACATCTGATTTACTCAAGCCAATTCCCTTCCTGGCCGATGGCCGCCAGCACATTTTGCCAGCGGCTGGGCAGAGTGGCATCAACCTGGCTGCCGGAGGTTTCCAGCTGACAACCTCCGTGTTCTATGCGTGTGTCCTCAAAGACTTTCCAGCCTGAATTGGACAGTTGATCGCCCAGATAGGAGCGCACCAGAACGGCGTCATCGGGATGCAGAATCATGTGGGCATGCTGATTGAAGTGAGGCAGGCAACGCATTGCTTCCTGCACGACTTCCAGAACCAACTCGGGGTGGATTTTCAGTGCCTGACAGAGCATCTGCTTGGCGACGTCGAGGGATAAAGCCAGCAAATCTTGGGCGACTTGTTGGTCAAACTGCTGTAGTTCTTGTTCTAGACTACCCAGCAGCATCTGCAGGCGCTGCACTTCCACCTGGGCTTCGTTTCTGCCCATCTGGTAGCCGGCTGCATGCCCTTCTGCACGTCCTTCCGCCTGCGCTTGCTGGCGGATACGCTCGATCTGCTCGGTGGTGGGCAATATCGTTGCCGGATTTTTATCAGTCTCACGGGTTTTATCCGGTGCGGCGTTATCAAACGAGTCGAGTTCCCAGCGCTGGTAAGCGGATCGCTGTTCTTTCTGGATGATGGGATTAGACATAGCTTTCTTCTCCCTTGCCGGCAATGACGATCTGACCTTCCTCGGAGAGGCGGCGCACGATCTTCAGGATTTCCTTTTGCTCCGCTTCCACCTCGGATACCCGCACCGGTCCCTTGGATTCCAGGTCTTCTTCGAGCGCCTCGCGGGCTCGTACGGACATGTTTTTGAGGAATTTTTCTTTCATCGCTTCGGGTGCACCCTTGAGGGCGATGATCAGCGATTCCGACTGGATTTCGCGCAGCAGCAACTGAATGCCGCGATCATCAATATCCACCAGATTGTCGAACACGAACATTTCGTCGATGATCTGCTGCGCCAGATCGGCATCGTGCGCCCTGACGCCGTCGATTACGGTGGCTTCCAGGGTGGAACCCATGAAATTAAGTATCTCCGCCGCAACGCGGACTCCGCCCATGTTGCTTTCTTTGATGTTTTTACCACCGGACAGCAGTGCGTTCATGACATCGTTCAATTCCTTGAGCGCGGTTGGTTGAATACCATCCAGCGTGGCGATGCGCAGCAATGTGTCATTGCGCAGCCGCTCGGTGAACTGTTTCAGGATATCGCTGGACTGATCCCGTTCCAGATGCACCAGAATGGAGGCGATGATCTGCGGGTGCTCGTTTTTGATCAATTCTGCCACCGAAGGCGCATCCATCCATTTCAATCCTTCGATACCGCTGGTGTCACCGCCGTGCATGATACGGTTGATCAGGTTGTTGGCTTTGTCATCGCCGAGCGCCTTGATCAGCACTGAACGGATGTATTCCGCCGAGTCCGAGCCTATGGCGGTTTTTTGTCCGGCAAAATCATGGAATTCGACGAGCACGTCATTGATCTGGTCGCGTGAGATCCCCGGCATGTTGGCCATCGCCTCGCCGATCTTGTGCACTTCCTTTGGCGACAGATGCTTGCATACCTCCGCTGCTACCTCTGCACCCAGAGACAACAGCAATATCGCGCTTTTCTGAATACCGGCTTCGTCCACTTTACTTTACCCCTTTACCCAATCCTTGATGACACCGGCAGCCACCTTCGGATCTTCCTTGGACACCTGTTTGGCTGTTTCCAGTTTTTCTTCATAACTAACAAAATTCGCTGGCGGAGGCGCGTCTCTTGTTTCTTTCGCCGCCCGCAGTGCTGCGTCACGGGATTCTGCCAGATTCCTCAGAAATGGGCGCACTATCCCCATCAATAAGTAAAACAGTATGGCCGCGATCAGCAGATGCTTGCCGATCTCTTTCCCCCAGTCCCAGACAACTGGATCTTTCCATAATGGGACCTCAGGAATGATCTCTGCTTCAGTCTCGCTGAACGGACTGTTCACTACGTTCAGGGTGTCGCCGCGATCCTTGCTGTAGCCCATGGCTTCTTTGACCAGATCATTGATTTGTGCTATTTCCTCGACAGTCAATGGCTTTTGCGCAACTTTGCCTTCGCTATCTGTTTCTTTGCGGTAATTCACCACTACCGCTACTGATAAGCGTTTGATGCCGCCCAGCGGTTGCCGGATGTGCTGGATGGTCTTGTCCACCTCATAATTCACCGTGGATTCTTTGTGAATATTGGCGGGAACGGCGGGCGTGCCTTCTTCGCCAGCGTCAGCGGTGATCGGCGCGGTTGCCGGCTGGGGAGGCTGGTTCGACAGCGCCCCGGGGACGCCACTGGAGCCTTGCGGCCCGCTGCTGCTGGTTTCCGTACTCTGCTGGCTGCGGATGGCCGCCGTATCGGTGTCGCGGCGGTTGGGACGGTAGATTTCCTCGGCGCGTTCGGTGCGGGCAAAGTCCACATCGGCGGTGACCTGCGCCCGTACATTGCTGGTTCCGGTAATGGGGCTGAGTATGGCTTCAATGCGTTTCACATAGTTCTGTTCAAGTTCCTGTACGTACTTCAACTGCCCGGCATCGAGTTTGACATCCAGCTTGGCATTCAGCGTGGCGTTAGCGGCGCCATCCTGAGAGCTCAGCAAATTGCCGTTCTGGTCAACGACCGTTACATCTTTCACTCCCAGCCCCGGTATGCTGCTGGATACCAGATGCACAATAGCGCTTGCTTGCGCTGGTTCGAGCGATCTTCCGGGATGCAGGTTCAACAGAACGGAAGCACTGGTTTTCTGCTGGTCCCTGACGAACACCGAGGGCTTGGAGATGGCAAGATGCACCCGGGCGCTCTCGACCGATGCTAACGACTGGATCGAGCGCGCCAGCTCTCCCTCCGTGGCACGCTGATAATTGACTTGTTCCAGAAACTGGCTGGAGCCGAGTTTTTGATTTTCCATCACCTCGAACCCGACCAGGGCGCCTTTAGGCAACCCTTGGCTTGCCAGCCGCAGCCGTACTTCATGCACCTGGTTGCCGGGTATCAGAATGGCGCCGCCGCCTTCGGTGAATTTGTACGGCACTTTCATCTGCTCGAGGGCGCCGATGATGGCGCCGCCATCACGATCCGAGACATTGGCGTAAAGCACGCGGTAGTCCGGCGTCTGGCTCCACATCCAGGAGCCGACCAGCAATGCGATGACGGCGGCGGCGGCGAGCATCAAGCCGAATTTTTGCGAGTTTTGCAAAGTTTGCAATTGCGCTAATTGGCCCATGACGCCGGATGGAGGGGATGGGGTTTCCGCTACTGCCATGATAAGTCCTTGAGGTGAGTCGGACTGGAACTGTTGGAATACATCTGTTGGATCATGCTCATCTGATATATCACGTCAGGGTTAAAAGGGATTTCTACAAGGCTGCATGAGTAACTGTTCATACCGAGCGAAGCAAAATACATGCCGAGCTGAGGCGAAATACATGTAATGCATAAG
>JAYUYT010000098.1:0-11191 GCA_043752345.1 Nitrosospira sp. | reverse complement strand
CCGCACTCAAGGAAATAATCAATGCCTGCCGCACCCTGCGCAGCGAAATGAATCTGTCTCCGGCGGCAAGAGTCCCGCTGCTGGTGGCGGGAGACCAGCAGATACTGACTGACTTCTCTCCCTATCTGATGGCGCTGGCTAAATTGTCCGCTATAGAAATCATGCAGGACAAATTGCCCGATGCCGATGCGCCGGTAGCCATCGTTGGCGAATTCAGGCTGATGCTGAAAATCGAGGTGGATGTGGCCGCTGAACGTGAACGTCTGGCCAAGGAAATTGCCCGCATCGGAAATGAAAGCGCCAAGGCCGAAATCAAACTCGCCAACCCCAGTTTCGTCGAGCGCGCCCCGGCCAAGGTAGTGGAGCAGGAAAAAGAACGCCTCGCCAATTTTGCCGCAACGCTGGAAAAACTGCAGGAACAGTTGCGTAAACTGGGCTGAGCAGTTTTTGGGCTGCAGATTAATTCCATTTGCAAATTATTTTTAAGGAGAAAAAATGTCTCTTTCAGTCTTTATGAGACAGCCGCAGATTAAAGAAGCATTCGAGCTTTATGGGAATAGTATTCCTGATTTTCTTCCAGAGGAAAAAATTAAAGTTCCGCCAATGTCTGAAACTAAAAAATCTGGAGTTATTGGGATTGCATTTGATTATTTGGCTCGATTTAAGACATACGCTGAAATACTTTGGAACAAACCGAAAGTTGAGGTATATGAGACTCATTGGAAAGCATCCAATGCTATTTCATGCGTGTTCTATATCGATATGGAACAAGCAAAATTATTTAATAACATCATTCAAGTCGCTGACAAGAATTTTGATTCCTTCATACAAAATCCCAGCGAATTAAACATTAATAAGCTTGTAAGCAGCGTGCAATCACTAGCCTATCTTGATGGTATTCCTTATCATCCTAGGGAGACAATCCCTATGCCAGATAAGTTAGTTAATCGTGAATTGAGACAACTTTTTGACATTTTTGAACCGTTAAAACTATTCAAACCTGAAAAAATCTGCATTTTGCAGCCATCATTAAGTGCAGGTGACTTAGTTCATGGCGCTCATGCTGACTTGGTAATTGACTCATCAATTATCGAATTTAAAACCAATAGAGCTTATAAAGTAAATAAGCAAGATTTTCTCCAGTTAGTTGGGTATCTTGTGCTTGCGAAGATGGGAGGTATAGATGGGATCAAAAATCTGGATATAAAGCAGGCAGGAATCTACTTTGCGAGATATGGTGTATTTTGGAACGTATACATTGACCAAATCTTCAGCCAAAATAATCTAAAAAGTTTTATAAAAGTATTTGAACAGACCGCCTCAGGCTTTGAATACCCCGGTATTTAGGGCATTAAAGGCTGGGCTATTGCTAAATCTTGAACTAAGTTGTCTTCGCCGGGCGTGGCAGCGCATGCGGCTAGTTTGATTCGCTCACCACCTATCAAGAAGAACCCTTACTCTGAATATCCCGAAGACCCGCTGAGGTTATTTGTAAGGCGCAACTACTTCGGCTTTCAACTGGTAACCGGCCTGCCCCATTTCAGTATCGACCTTGCCGGCATGCATGACGCCGCTGACCCACATGGCGTCCATCGTGCGCATGCCGCTGATGGGCTTCGATGCCGTCACATGAATGATCTGGTTGGACGGCGGCGGGGGCGTATGAATGCAGGCGCCAAAATAAGGCACGAGCAAGAATTCGCTGACCTTGTCGCCCACTTTCTCCAGCGGGATCACGAACCCCGGCAGACGAATGCGCGCGCCGTTCAAGGCAGGCTCAATCGGCGCATTGCTCCATGCCTCGCGTATCTTTTCCAGCGCCTCGATCGCGCGCGGATCGCCGTCCCTGAGATTGTCGAGCTTCAATCCTTTCAACGGGGCCATCGGGTCCCAGTTCTTGGGCATCAGGTTATCCCAGGTTATTTCTTTATAAGCGGTCGCTGCGGCTGTTGGGGGCGCCACTTTACCAGCATTTTTCGCAGGAGCAGCCGGCAGCCGGTCGCCCACGCTGTAGTCGCGCGCAGTTGTTGTCGGTGCAATGAAAATCAACAGCCCGGCAAACAGCAGCGTCTGCTTGAGGCATGAAGGGATGGTCATGTTTTTCATAATCTTGGCGTCAAGCCATCAGCCAGGGACAAGCGGTAAGCGCGATAGCCAGGTATGAGGCTGACCAGGAATCCCGTTGCCATCACCAGCAGCAGCAATTGCCAGGCTTCGGTCGATAACGTCCATGTTGCCAGAGAAATCCCCAGGTGTGTTTCCAGCATCGGTGCGACAAATGTGCCGAGTGCGATCAAACCCAGCAAGCCTAGCAGCGAACCTGTCACGACCACCATCAGTCCTTCGATCGCCAGCAGCATGAACACCACGCGCGGACCGGCACCTACCGAGCGCAGAACCGCGAGTTCACGTCTACGTTCACCGAGTCCGGCCAGTACCACGGCCACCAGACCGCTGAGACCGACTGCCACCACCAGTGCAGAAATCGCCAGCAGTGATTTTTCGACGATGCTGACGATGGACCAGAGCTCATCCAGCGCCACTCCCGGCAGGACCGCCAGTAATGGCTCGGCTTTGTATTGGTTGATATGGCGCTGCATCTGGAACACCCCTGCCCGGCTTTTCAGTCCGATGAAGGCTGCGGTAATTTCCTTGGGAGCCAGATCAAATTTGCGCACGTATTCGGCCGGGATCGATAACCCTGGCATCGGCGCCCCACCCTGCCAATCGAGATGAATCGCCTCGATGGCCTCAAGGCTGATATGGACGCTGCGATCTACCGCCAGGCCAGTGCGTTTGAGAATACCGCTCACCTTGAACGGTTTGTCGGCATGCTCGGCCAGGCCGATACCGCCCGCGCCATGATTGAGAACAATGCTGTCACCCAGTTGGTAGCCAAGCTGTTCGGCGACATCTGCACCAACCACCGCATCAAAAATATCCGCAAAGGGCTTGCCGGAAGCAAACGCCAGCAAGCGGCGATCGGCATAACGAAAATGTTCGAAATAAGCGCTTGTGGTGCCAACCACGGCAAAGCCACGATGCGAGTCTCCCAGTGAAATCGGCACTGCCCATGCCACGGCCGGATGCTCTGCCATCATCTGAAAACTTGACCAGCGGATGTTGTGGGTTGCATCCCCCAGACGGAACACGGCATAAAGCATGAGCTGGATCGGGCTGGTGCGCGCACCCACCACCAGGTCGGTTCCCGAAATGGATTGTGAAAAACTCTCCCGCGCCTGGGTGCGCAACTGCTCGACCCCCAGCAGCAGCATGACGGAAAGCGCAATGCTGACTGCCATCAACCCCAGCGTGGCACGTCGATTCCAGGCGCTGGCGAATGCGAGGAATAGCAGCGGCCTCATGCCGCCTCCCCGGTGACTGCGCACAATTCGCTCAAGTTGACGCTACGGTTAAAGTGATGCGCCAGGCGTTGGTCATGGCTGACAAAGATCAGGGTCACATCCTCATTATTGCAGCGCCCCAGCAGCACATCGAGGAATTCTGCCTGCCGGTCTGCATCCAGTGCTGAAGTCGGCTCATCGGCAATAATCAGCTCGGGATGGCCCATCAATGCGCGTGCTGCTGCCACGCGCTGCTGCTGCCCAACCGACAGTGCCGTTACCGGTTGCCGCGCCAAAGTCAGATCCAGCCCCAGTTGACTGAGCAGCCGGTCTGCGGATTGTTCGAGTGTATCGGCCGCTTCCAGTGCCCGCTCCCGCCTGCGCTGCGAAAACCGGCAGGGCAACAGCACGTTCTCGCGCACCGACAGATAAGGTACCAGGTTGAACTGCTGGAACAACAAGCCCACATGGTCAACGCGGAACCGGTCGCGTGTGCTCGACGTCAGTGCCGTCAAGTCGGTATCGAGCACGTGCAATTGGCCTTGCTGCGGCACCAGCACTCCACCCAACAGGCTCAACAGCGTGCTCTTGCCGCTACCACTCGCACCCTGCAGAAAAACGCGCTCGCCACGTTCCACCTGGAACTTGGGAATCGAAAGCCGGAAGCCTTGTCTGCCGGGCCATTGGAAAATCAGGTTCTGAATGTCGATCACAAGCTGGCGCATGCCAGAATCTTACCACTTCAACCGAGTGGACTTGGGTGAGAGCCTTGCTTTTGACTGACCTTTGGGCCCGGTTATAGCGGCGTCAATCCGCTTGAGGCCGGAAAACTGCTGGAACAAGCGCACCTCGACTCCCTGCAAAGCCTGCGGCACCGCACACTGGAAATGCCAGGTGGCTGTTAGCTCTGCATGTGCGTCAGATGCATCGGCTTTGGCTGTGTCACTGCTCTTGCCAGAATCCGCAGCAGGTGCCAGCAAGCCAGGTGCAAGTACCGCCGACTCCAACCCGGCCGATTCAAGCCGGCATTGCGCTGCGGGGGTGAAGACAAACAAGGTGTCGGCTTGATGGAGCTTCGCTGCCATCGTTCTGACCGACTGCCGCTCTTTCTCGTTGCGCGGCGCACGTTCGAAACCCAGCAGATTGTCCAGCGGACTGTCCAGATTGATCTGTACTGCCGCGCCATCAATCGCAATTTCCAGAGTGGCCAGACCATGCACATGGGCACTGGGTTCGTGTGCCCCTGCCAGTGACATGACACCCAGTGACAACATGACGGCCATTCCAGCTGAACCCACGAAGCGCAATATTAGTTTCATCGTTTGCCTCTATTGAGAGATTAGTACATCTGCTGCGAGAAAACAGGCGTCCATTATACAAACAGGAGCCACTGAATAAGTCCCTCATGGAACGCGTAAGACTTGTTCAGTGATTCCAGAGTAAAAAGCTCGAGAATTCAGCCTGTTTACGATATAATCTCGGGCGTCGTTGAAACGAGCATCCACTCCCCGCCATTCCCGCGGGGAGTTTTATTTAGAAAAGGGAGAAGAGTCATACGCATCATCTTATTAGGCGGCCCCGGTGCGGGAAAGGGAACGCAAGCCAATTTCATCAAGGAACATTTCGGCATCCCGCAGATTTCCACCGGCGACATGCTGCGCGCTGCGGTCAAGGCAGGCACCGAACTAGGCATTGCAGCCAAGAAAATCATGGACGCGGGAGGGCTGGTTCCAGACGACATTATCATCAATCTGGTGAAAGAACGTATTACCCAAGCAGATTGCGCCAAAGGTTTTCTGTTTGACGGTTTTCCCCGCACCATTCCCCAGGCAGATGCGATGAAAGCTGCGGGTGTGCCGATCGACTACGTGATTGAGATCGACGTGGCTGACGAGGAAATTATCAAACGCATGTCGGGGCGCCGCAGCCATGTAGTTTCAGGTCGCACTTATCATGTGCTATTCAATCCGCCCAAAACGGAAAACAGGGATGATGTAACCGGAGAACCGCTGGTACAACGCAATGATGACAAGGAAGAAACTGTAAGAAAACGGCTTGAAATCTATCACGCCCAGACTGAACCATTGGTAGAATACTACTCGAAATGGGCCACCAACGGTGGAGATGGCGCCCCCAGATACGTGAAAATTGCCGGCGTCGGATCGGTTGAAAACATTCGCGATAACATTTTTGCGTCGCTGCAGTAACTGCAATCAGGATTGCAGTCAGATTGTAACGTAGCCGGGTTATGATTCGAGAACGAATCGATACAGCATTGGCGTAGATCGTAGATACCAGCAAGACTGCAAAAGATTTTGATAATCAGGAGAGAATAATATGGTCGCAAAAAATGCTTTTTATGCTCAATCCGGCGGGGTCACCGCTGTCATCAATGCATCTGCCGCCGGTGTGATCGAAGCCGCGCGCAAGCAGAAGGCAAAAATCGGTAAAATTTATGCTGGCCGCAACGGCATTATCGGCGCTCTGACCGAGGATCTGATCGATACCAGCAAGGAGTCCATCACGGCAATCAAGGCACTGCGTCATACACCCTCCGGCGCATTTGGCTCCTGCCGTTACAAATTGAAAAGCCTCGAGCAGAACCGGCGCGAATATGAACGCCTGATCGAAGTGTTCAAGGCACATAACATCGGCTATTTCTTTTATAACGGCGGTGGCGATTCCGCTGATACCTGCCTGAAGGTATCGCAACTGGCCGATACCCTGGGCTATCCGATCCAGGCCATTCATGTTCCGAAGACCGTCGATAATGATCTGCCTATTACCGATTGCTGCCCCGGCTTTGGTTCGGTAGCGAAATATATTGCTGTCTCCACGCGCGAAGCGAGCTTCGACGTAGCCAGCATGTCAAAAACATCGACCAAAGTATTCGTGCTGGAAGTCATGGGGCGTCATGCCGGATGGATTGCAGCAGCAGGCGGACTGGCATCGAGCAAGGATTGTGAAATTCCCATCATCATCCTGTTTCCAGAAATCGCCTTCGACCAAGCAAAATTTCTCGCCAAGGTAGACGGCTACGTCAAGAAATTCGGCTACTGCTCGGTGGTGGTATCCGAGGGCGTGAAAGGCGCAGACGGCAACTTTCTCTCCGACCAGGGGTTGCGTGATGCTTTCGGCCATGCCCAGTTAGGTGGCGTCGCACCGGTAGTGGCAAACATCATCAAGGACGGTCTCGGGCTCAAATATCATTGGGGTGTAGCAGACTATCTGCAGCGTGCTGCACGCCACATCGCGTCCAAAACCGACGTTGAACAGGCTTATGCGATGGGCAAGGCTGCCGTGGAATTCGCCGTTAAAGGACACAATTCTGTGATGCCTACGATAGAGCGCCTGTCCAACAAACCCTACAAGTGGAAAGTCGGCATGGCACAACTCTCCAAAGTCGCCAATGTGGAAAAAATGATGCCTGGCAACTTTATCACCAAGGATGGTTTTGGCATTACTGACAAATGCCGCGAATATCTGACTCCGCTGATCAAAGGTGAAGACTACCCGCCTTACAAAGACGGTTTGCCCAATTACGTGCGACTAAAGAACGTGGCAGTTAAGAAAAAATTGGCTGATTTCAAGATTTGAGTCTCATCAAGGTTTGTTTTGATTCACGCACAAGCTGTTATGCGGAGTTATTGGGCCGAAATTTCGCATGCATTCTCAGACGGTCTGACTTTAATTGGAGATTTAAATGGGTACTGGTCTAATCATCGCAATCAGTTGCGCGATGGCCGCGCTTCTGTATGGAGCGCTTTCGATTAAATGGATTCTGAGTTTGTCAGATGGCAACGAACGCATGCGCGAGATCGCCACTGCGATTCAACAAGGCGCTTCCGCTTACCTGAATAGGCAATACACCACCATCAGCATAGTCGGCGTGATTCTGCTGGTGGCTATTTTTGTCGCCTTGGGCTGGCAAACTGCTGTTGGTTTTGCTCTCGGTGCAGTTCTGTCAGGTCTTGCTGGTTATATCGGCATGAACGTGTCGGTGCGTGCCAACGTGCGTACTGCAGAAGCTGCCAGAGACGGCCTTAACGCTGCGCTCAATGTCGCCTTCAAAGGTGGGGCGATCACTGGCATGCTGGTCGTTGGCCTGGGCCTTCTGGGCGTAGCAGGCTACTACGCTTTTCTTACTGTCGGCCTGGGTGCAACTGCAGCGGATGCGACCCATGCGCTGGTCGGTCTGGCCTTTGGTAGTTCGCTGATTTCCATTTTTGCTCGTCTTGGCGGCGGAATCTTTACCAAAGGTGCCGACGTCGGTGCTGACTTGGTCGGTAAAGTTGAGGCCGGAATTCCTGAGGATGATCCGCGCAACCCGGCGGTTATCGCTGACAACGTGGGCGATAACGTGGGTGACTGTGCCGGTATGGCAGCTGACCTGTTTGAAACCTACGCTGTGACCATCATCGCGACCATGCTGCTGGGCGGATTACTGATTGCAGATCCAGTTGTGAGTGCAAACGCAGTGATCTACCCACTGGTACTGGGTGGATTTTCCATCATCGCCTCCATCATCGGTTGCGCCTTTGTCAAAGCGCGTGAGGATGGCAAGGTCATGAATGCGCTTTACCGCGGCCTGGCAGTCGCCGGCATACTGGCAGCAATCGTCTACTATCCCATTACCACCACGATGTTGGGCGACGGTATCGTAATTGACGGCAAAAATATCTCGGCGATGAATTTGTACCTTGCCGGACTGGTCGGCCTAGTGCTGACCGCCGCGATGGTATGGATCACCGAGTACTACACCTCCACCGAATATGCACCAGTACAGCATATTGCGGAAGCATCCAGTACCGGCCACGGCACCAACGTGATTGCCGGTCTCGGTGTTTCCATGAAATCGACCGCTGCCCCGGTGCTGGTCGTATGTCTTTCGATCTGGTGTTCTCATGAACTGGCAGGACTGTATGGCATTGCCATTGCCGCGACTTCGATGCTATCCATGGCCGGCATCATCGTGGCGCTTGACGCTTATGGCCCGATCACCGACAACGCCGGTGGTATTGCACAAATGGCTGGCTTGCCAAAAGAGATCCGCGACATCACCGATCCTCTGGATGCCGTGGGCAATACCACCAAAGCGGTAACCAAAGGTTACGCCATCGGTTCAGCTGGCTTGGCGGCATTGGTGCTGTTCGCCGATTACACGCATGCCCTTTCCAGCGGCGGCAAGCTAGTAGTCTTTGATTTGTCCGATCACATGGTGATTATCGGCCTGTTTATCGGCGGCATGGTGCCCTACCTATTCGGAGCGATGGCGATGGAAGCGGTCGGCCGCGCTGCCAGTTCAGTGGTGGTAGAAGTGCGTCGCCAGTTCAAGGAAATTCCGGGCATCATGGAAGGCACGGCCAAGCCGGATTATTCCAAGGCAGTGGACATGGTGACCAAAGCCGCCATCAAGGAAATGGTTGTTCCGTCGTTGCTGCCGGTGGCGGTACCGGTACTCGTTGGTCTGCTGCTCGGCCCGGTAGCCTTGGGCGGGGTACTGATCGGCGCCATCATTACCGGTATTTTCGTAGCCATCTCCATGACTGCCGGTGGCGGTGCTTGGGATAACGCCAAGAAATACATCGAGGATGGACACTTCGGCGGCAAGGGTTCGGAAGCACACAAAGCCGCCGTAACCGGCGACACTGTGGGCGATCCCTACAAGGATACCGCCGGACCTGCAGTCAATCCGCTGATCAAGATCATGAACATTACTGCGCTGCTAATCGTGCCGCTACTGTAAATTTGCGTGACTCCGCAAGGTGCGCCAAGAAACCTTGGCGCACCTTGTTGCCGGAAATTAAACCCAGATATTTCCCATGAATAGCAAAATTGCCCTCACGCTGGATGATGCCAAGAAAATCTCCGCTGGTGCAGAAGCGGAAGCCAGGCGCAACAACTGGCCAGTAGTGATTGCAATCGTCGATGATGGCGCTCATCTGCTCCATTTGCTGCGCTTGGATGACGCCCAGTTTGGCAGTATCGAAGTGGCGATGCAGAAAGCCCGTACCGCCATCGCCTTCCGCCGCCCTACCAAAGTATGGGAGGAGCATATCGCGGAAGGGCATATGCGCTATCTTGGCCTGCCCGGAACTCTACCGATCGAAGGAGGCCTGCCCATCATAGTGGATGGTCAATTCATCGGTGCGATCGGCGTTAGCGGTGTGCGCTCCAACCAGGATGCGCAAATTGCTCAGGCAGGGATAGATGCATTGCTGAAATCCGGTTGACATGTTTCTAACCAGTCGCTATTGTCTGGCTTATTTAATTTCATATTTACATACCTGCTTATCCTGTTAACAACTAATTTTTACGTGCTATGCAACCGATAATTCCATTGGAACTCTAGCCATGAATCTGCTCCGCCCCCTGCCCTCTTCAACCATGATCAGCACGAAGCCAATAGACCGTCACACCGGTGTACGTGGATGGTTGCCGAAACTCTGCCTGGGTGCGGGAATCTTGGGCCTGACTTTTCAGGCGCTGGCAAACCCAACTGCCCCCCCTAAAGACGCTGCAGCGGTGCCAGCGGCCGAGAGCAAATTTGATTGGTCCAAAGTCCCACCAGTGACGCCTATGCCGCGTCCAGGATCATTTATAGTGCCGCCCGCAGGACCTGGCTATTATTCCTTGTGGGATTTGCTCACCGGGAATGAACGTAAAGCTCCGCCCGTCGCCCCGCATGCTCCCTTCGGCCTTCTCCCCGTCTCCTCGTTTGACGTGGATTTCCGTTATATGGAAAAACCGGGCTTTGAAAAAGATGTCTTCGATCCCGTCAAGCGCATTCATTTGGGCAACGACTGGCTCCTGTCTTTTGGCGGCAGTTTCTGGTTCCGGAATATGCGGGAATCGGGGAGCCGACTTGAACCTGGGGACAATACTTACAATCTGATACGGACTCGACTTCACGCCGATCTGTGGTATCGGGATAAGGTCCGGCTCTTTGCCGAAGGTATCGATTCCCGTACCTTCTCGCAGGAAAAAACCCCGCTTGGCATCGATGCAAATCATACCGACATGCTGAACCTGTTTGCGGACATCAAGCTAGCGGATGTAAAAGATGGGCCAGCCTATGTTCGCGTCGGTCGGCAGGAATTGCTGTACGGCTCGCAGAGATTGATTTCCACCCTCGATTGGGCCAACACGCGGCGCACTTTCCAAGGTGTCAAAACCTTCTGGCGCACTCCAAAATTGGATCTGGACGCGTTCTGGGTACGACCAATGAATGTAGTTGCAGCAGGCCCATCAAGCTTTGATAACTGGGATGCAAATCGGAATTTTTACGGTTTGTGGGCGACTTACAAGCCCCAGCGAGGCCATTTTGCTGACCTCTACTTCCTGAGTCTGGATAATAACAACTCCACCGTTTCACCCAAGGTTATCGGCACCTTGAATACGGGGAATACTCTTGTACATACCATAGGTAGCCGCTATGCCGGCAACCACAACCAGTTCCTGTATGAATTGGAGGCTATGTACCAGTTTGGCCGGTCAACCAATCTGAATTTTACCCCTACCGATATTTCTGCCGGCGCAGTGGCCTATGGTCTCGGCTATCAGTTCAAGTTGCCCATGAATCCACAATTATGGTTGCGCTACGACTATGCTTCTGGCGACAAGAACCCGAATGATGGTCAGACCAACACTTTTAATCAGCTCTTTCCATTCGGACACTATTACATGGGCTTTCTGGATCGGGTAGGCCGGCAAAATATCCACGACTTCAATGCCCAATTTACTCTGCATCCGCAACCATGGTTCACATTCATTGCCCAATACCATCGGTTCTTTCTGGCAAATGCACACGATGCCTTGTACAACGCTGCAGGTGTAGCCTATCGCCG
>JAYUYT010000097.1:0-4564 GCA_043752345.1 Nitrosospira sp. | reverse complement strand
AAAGCAGCGCGCAAATTTGAACGGCCCTCGGATCATGCTCCGGTAGTTGCGGAACTTGCAGTACAGGCATGACGCCAGCTCCATGTCGCAACACAGCGCTTTTCCCGGATTCACTCAGGCACTCTTATTTATCTCCGGATGGCATCATCTAAACCCTGAAGCTCCAGTCTGAGTGCCCTGATATTTTCCTCATGGAAAGCTATTCCATCCTTGAGTTGCTGCACCCGGTCAAGATATCTCTGGTAATTTCTTTCGCTGCCTGAACGGTCCGGTTCGCCGTTGTTATACTCCTTCTTTATCTCCTCCAGAAACTTTGCCTCCTCGGCGATTCTCTCCTCAATAACTACACGGCGAGCCCCGGTGGCAGCAGTATCAGGTGATACTGGGATTTTCATTTTCGCTTTCGGCTTGATTGCCGGTATGACTGTAAGCGGTGGCAGATCGAGCTTCTTGGCATCCTTCAAAGGTGCATTCGAATAGCTGATTTTGCCATCTTTATCTACATGCTTATATACCTGAGACTGGGCATAACATGAGACGCCGAATAAAACCAAAAGTATACTGCCCTTAATTTTCATAAACCCGCCAGCCAAGAAATCCCTGGAAATACTCAATTCACAAGCTCCCTCTTCAGTGCCGCAATATTATTCTCATGCAACAACACCTGTTCTCGAAATTTCTTCATTTGTTCTTCGGGGCTAACCACATTATGTCTAGATTGAGTGTGGCTGATTCTCAAAACTTCAGGGTTTTCCTCACCCTGTTTTAGAGCCTGTCTGGCATCTGACAGAAACTTCTCCTCCGCAGCCAGCTCCTCTGCAAGAATTTCACGTCGCTTCAAATCCCGTTGCTGCTGCACTTTGTGGGCCACCTTGGGAAAACTATCAGGGGTAGCTGCTTTAGGCCTAGACTGCGCTGCTGGCGGATCGAGATAGAGTTTCTTCGCACCCTTCATCGGAGTACTGGAATAGGTTATGCGCCCTTCCTTATCTACATGTTTGTAGATTTCAGCAGAGGCTGTGGCGGCCACGATCATACCGGTGATTATCAGAATCGGGGTAATGGCTGAAATCCTTATTCCCATATTGTTGCTCGTATTCGGTCGACGAACCCTGGTTTAGCTTGAATTCAGCAATCAATCATATTGATGGCTGTGGCTCAGTAATACTCTAGCATGCGCATCACTTCTGATACTTTGCGACCGCACGATTGTGATCCGTCAAGCTACTGGAAAAATGTGACTCTCCATTGCCTTTTGCAACAAAGTACAGCGCACCGGTTTTAGCTGGATTCAGCGCCGCTTGAATTGAAGCCAGTCCCGGTAGGGCGATGGGTGTGGGCGGCAAACCGCGGCGCGTGTAGGTATTGTATTCCTGATCGGCCAGCAGATCTTTCTTGCGCAGATTGCCATCAAATTTCTCCCCCAAACCATAAATGACAGTGGGATCGGTTTGCAGCCGCATACCCAAGCGTAGCCGGTTGATGAATACGCTGGCAATGCTGGCACGATCGCCTTCCCTACCGGTTTCTTTCTCGACGATGGAAGCCAGGATCAGTGCCTGATAGGCATCCGTTAGCGGCAAATTCATAGCACGTCCGGCCCAGGCAGTAGCAAGGTTATGCTGCATCACACGGTAGGCACGTTTTAATATCGCAATGTCGCTATTGCCGCGTACAAAATAATAGGTATCGGGAAAGAATAACCCCTCCGCCGCTACTTCACCTGCCCCGATCAACCGCAGAATTTCCAGATCACTCAGACCAGCAGTATCATGCCGAACAGCAGGGTGCTCATCTAGAGTTTTTCTGAGTTGAGAGAAGGTCCAGCCTTCTATGAACCTGACCTCGCTCTGATTGACGTCACCCGTGGTGATACGCTCCAGCAACTGCCATGGCGAAGCATTCTCGGCAAGCTCGTAGTCTCCTGCCTTGAGCAACGATGCATAACCCATTAACCGTGACAGTAGAACAAATGACCAGGTATCGTGCAAAACTCCGGCATCAGCTAATTGCTTAGCAACACTTTTCAGGCTACTGCCGGGTTTGATGGAGAATTCATAAGGAACAGCGGGAAGTTGAACGGCAGCATTAACATGATAGGCAAACCACCCGACAAACAGGGAAGCGGCAACCAAGATCAAGAGAATCATGCGTTTCAGTATATGCATGCGTTGCAAATACTCCCTGCACTACGAAAGCGAGATCAGACTTTACGGAAGACCAGTGTACCGTTGGTGCCCCCAAATCCAAATGAATTTGACATTGCCGCATTGATTTTCATATTCCTTGCGATATTGGGAACATAATCCAGATCGCACTGCGGATCCTGGTCAAAAATATTGATGGTCGGTGGTGCTACCTGATGATATATCGCCAGTGCGGAAAATATCGCTTCCACCCCACCCGCTGCGCCAAGCAAATGACCGGTCATGGATTTGGTGGAGTTGACCACAAGTTTCTTTGCATGATCACCAAAACAGCGTTTTACCGCCATGGTTTCAGCCAGGTCGCCCAGTGGCGTGGAAGTACCGTGGGCATTGATGTAATCCACCTCATCGTTATTCATGCCTGCATTCCTGAGAGCACTAGTCATGCAGCGTGCAGCCCCCTCGCCGTCTTCACAGGGGGCTGTCATATGGTATGCATCGGCGCTCATACCAAAGCCAGCCAGTTCAGCGTAAATCTTTGCGCCACGACGTTTGGCATGTTCCATTTCTTCCAGCACCACAATACCCGCGCCTTCGCTCAGCACAAAACCATCCCTACCTTTGTCCCATGGACGGCTGGCAGTAGCGGGGTCACCATTACGGGTCGACAGCGCTCGCGCCGAGGCAAAGCCACCAATGGTGAGTGGCGTTACGCATGACTCCGTGCCACCTGCAACCATTACGTCCGCATCACCGTATTCGATCATGCGGGCGGAATCACCGATACAGTGCGTCGCAGTGGTACAGGCAGTGACGATGGCCAGATTGGGTCCTTTGAAGCCAAACATGATGGACAGATCACCCGCAACCATGTTGATGATGGTACCGGGAATGAAGAACGGCGATATTTTACGCGGACCGCCAGCATGATAAGCATCGTGGGTCTCCTCGATCATCGGTAGACCGCCAATGCCGGAACCAATGTTGACACCAATACGTTCAGCATCAAAACTACCGCCGGTAGCAATATCTTCAATACCCGCATCTTTCACCGCCTGGATCGCCGCCGCCATGCCGTAATGGATAAAAGTATCCGCGCGCCGCGCATCCTTGGCAGAAATGTATTGCGTGATATCGAAATCCTTTACTTCTCCTGCTATCTGCGAAGCAAAAGCTGTGGCATCGAAACGGGTAATCCGGGTGATACCGGATTTCCCTGCGATGATGTTTGCCCATGCATCGGAGACAGTATTGCCGACGGGCGAGACAATGCCTAATCCGGTAATGACTACTCTACGCTTGGACAAGATAACTCTGACGTGGGGGATGTTAAAACATGCAATTAATTCGTGTGGGAATTTATGTAATCAATCGCCTGCTGGACGGTATTTATTTTCTCCGCCTGCTCGTCGGGGATCTCACATTCAAATTCCTCTTCCAGCGCCATGACCAGTTCAACGGTATCAAGCGAGTCTGCACCCAAGTCATCTACGAAAGATGATTCGTTGTTGACTTCGGCTTCATTCACGCCCAGTTGCTCGGCCACGATTTTCTTTATACGTTGTTCCACATTGTCCATCAGGATACCCCTCTTCTCAGATAAGAAAAACCGTCGCTATTCTAGCAAATTTTCGGTATTTGCAATACCAGAACACTCTCTACCCGGGCTTAGAAAACAATCGCGGATACGTGTTAATTTGAGCCAATTGGAGCCAAACGATACAAATCGACCCCACTTTGTGATTTTACCAAATCTAAACGTAACAAATAACTGTTGTACGCTAATGCGCATCTCTATATTGCAATATTTCCGGTCAATCCATATGCATGCCACCATTCACATGCAGTGTCGCACCAGTAATGTATGCAGCGGCTGGCGAAGCAAGGAATGCTACTGCTGAGGCTACTTCCTCAGGCCGTCCCAATCTGCCGAGTGGTACATGCTGAATCAAGTCCTGCTGCTGCTTGTCGGTAAGCGAGCGAGTCATGTCGGTTTCTATAAAACCGGGGGCAATACAGTTTACTGTGATATTCCGGCTACCCACTTCGCGTGCGAGTGATTTACTGAAACCAAATACCCCGGCTTTGGCGGCGGCATAATTGGCCTGCCCGGGATTGCCCATAGCGCCCACCACCGAAGAAATATTGATGATGCGGCCAGAACGGGCTTTCATCATGGCCCGCAGCACTCCACGGCTCAAACGAAATATCGATTTGAGATCGGTGTCCATGATCTCATCCCACTCTTCATCTTTCATCCGGATCAGCAGATTATCGCGGGTGATGCCGGCGTTATTTACCAGTATCGTGATTTCACCGAATTTCCCGGGAATCGCTGCGAGGATGTCTGCAATCTGCGTGGCATTATTTACGTTCAGCACCATACCCGCGCCTTTGATGCCGGCCTGGTTCAAATA
>JAYUYT010000096.1:0-11262 GCA_043752345.1 Nitrosospira sp. | reverse complement strand
CCATCTATCTGCTGTTCAACGGCATTCTCGGCGACAAACGCCCGGCTTCGGGCAACGTGCTGACGAATGAAGTGCTGGCGGCGATAGAGCGCATCTGTCCGCATGCCGGACCGAAGATCATTTACGGCGAGGCATGCCGTCTGGGTGCGGCGCGGCTGGCTGCGGCGGGCGTGACGTTCAAGCATATTCCCTACGACGTGAAGGCGCGATGATGGATAATTTCATGGCCTCTTTGCGGTTTGACGGAGGATGCCTATTGAGCCGGCCAATGCACAGATTGAAATGGTGGCTATGCCGTAGACTGGCGGTGAGGCACGAACCCCAGCGTTTGGTGACCTCGAACATGCTGGGGTTCACGTTGCTCACCGCCAGCCTACAAAACAATTTAGAGCGATAACGATGGCCGAGATGAACCTCAAGAGTTACCAGTCCGCCGCGTTGTCGGCGCTCTCAAACTTTTTGCATGATGCGACCCAAGTGGGTGCGGCCAGCGCATTCCAGCGACAGGCTGGCAGACCGTATCAGGCTGAAGCATTCGGCGAGATTCCGTGCGTGTGTCTGCGTATTCCCACCGGCGGCGGCAAGACGCTGCTGGCTTCGCATGCCATCGTGCGTATGGCGCGCGAGTGGCAATCGAATGATGCGCCGGTGGCGGTGTGGCTGGTTCCATCGGATGCAATCCGTTCGCAAACGCTGACTGCCTTGCAGACGCCGGGGCATCCTTACCGCACTGCGCTGGAAGATGCCTACGGCCATCGCTTGCAGGTGTGCGACCTTGACCGGGTGAGCACGCTGGCACCGACCGATTGGGGGCGGCACACGATTGTGGTGGTGGCGACGATCCAGAGTTTCCGCGTGGAGCAGACGGATACGCGCAACGTGTATGCGTTTTCCGAGGCGTTCGAGCGGCACTTCAAATCCCTGTCGGCGGAGAAGCTGGCACGATTGTCTGTCGTGCCGGATGCCTATGTGAAGGCGGAGGATGTGAGCGATGCCACCTCATTGCTGAAAGCCTACATCGGGCAGCCGCGCTATTCGCTTGCCAACTGGCTGGCGCTGCACAACCCGCTGATCGTGGTGGATGAGGCGCACAACACCAGGACGGAAAAAAGTTTTGTTGCGCTGAAGCGACTGAATCCTTCCGCGATTCTTGAACTGACGGCTACGCCATTGCAGCACCAGAGCAATGTGCTGTATCACGTTTCGGCGCAAGAATTGCAGGCTGAGAACATGATCAAGTTGCCGATCACGCTGCGCGAACATGCAGAGGGCTGGCCAGCGGCGGTGTTTGGCGCGGTGCAGACACGCCAGTGGCTGGAGACCGAAGCACAGCAGGCGCAAGCTGCCGGGGATGCTTATGTGCGCCCGATTGTTTTGTTTCAGGCGCAGAACGTGAATGATGCCGTGCCGCCGGAAGCGTTGCGACAGCATCTGATTAACGAGTTGCACATCCCCGAAGAACAGATTGCCATTGCCACCGGCAGCCAGCGCGACCTGGATGGGGTGGACGTGTCTTCGCCTGCTTCACCGTTGCGCTACATCATCACGGTGCAGGCGCTGCGCGAAGGCTGGGATTGTCCGTTTGCCTACGTGTTGTGTTCGTTGCAACCGCTATCTTCTGCCACGGCGGTGGAGCAGTTGTTGGGGCGAGTGCTGCGCATGCCTTACGCGAAGCGCCGCGGGCGCGAGCCGCTCAACCGTGCCTATGCGCATGTATGCGAAGCCGTGTTTGCGCATGCAGCCAGTGCGCTGGTGGACAGACTGGTGACTGGCATGGGCTTCGAAGCACTGGATGTGGCTTCGATGATCGTGCCGCAAATGCCGCTGTTCGATCCGTCGCAGCCGGCACCCGCATTGCCACCAGTGACGACGGTACTGGAAGTTTCCAGCGATACCGGTTTGCAGCATGCGGCAGGCGTGACGGTTGCGCCATCGCCCAGTGGCAAAGGTGTGCAGGTGACCATCGAAGGCCATGTGGATGAGACAGTCGAAAAATTGTTGCTGGCCGCAGAGCGTAGCGAGAAGAAGCGCGACCTGATACGCGAGAAGATCACGCAACACAACGCTGTGGTGGCAGCGGAGATTGCGCCTTCGATGCGCGGGCTGCCTTTCGCGCCCGTGCCGCCGCTCGGTTACCGAACTGATGCACAAGCGCCGCTATTCCCGCTGGAGCGCGAGGCGTTGCTCGAAAGCGTGGATATGAACCTGCTGGCACAGCCGGTGTCGCTGCCGGGGTTTCAGGTGGTAGAGCAGGATAATGCATTCGAGATATACGTTGACCAGCAGAGCCGGGTGAAGATGCGTTCGGCGGATGTCGAGCAGCTTGCGCTGGATGCGGTGAACGTCAACATCACGTCCGACGATCTAGTGCGCTGGCTGGATCGCGAGGTACGGCAGCCGGACATCGTGCAGTCGCATCTGCAGGCATATCTGACGGCAGTGGTGAATTACCTGCTCAATGACCAGCGTGTTTCGCTCAACGCTCTTGCGCGTATGCGTTTTGTGCTGGCGCGGCGCATAGACGCGCAAATCGCCGACATGCGTGAGGCCGCTGCCAAAACACAGTTTCAGCAGTTGGTGCTGGATGGTGGTTGGCAGATCGAGCCGGACTGGACGCATACGTTTAACTTTACGCCGGGTGGTTATCCCGCTCACGCGGGTAGCCGCTATGCCGGGCGCTGGGAATTCAAGAAACATTATTACCCGGTCATCGCGGATTTGAAGGACAAAGGCGAGGAGTTCGAGTGCGCGCGGCTGATTGATCGTCATCTGCAAGTGAAGCAATGGGTGCGCAATCTGGATCAGGCACCGTTTGGGTTCTGGCTGCCAACGGCGCGGGGCAAGTTTTTCCCTGACTTCATTGTGGAGCTGGTGGATGGACGCATCGCGGTGATCGAGTACAAGGGCGCGCATTTGCGTAATGATCCTTACGAGATCGAGAAACGCAAAGTCGGCGAACTGTGGGGGACGAGCAGCGGCGGGAAGTGTGTGTTCTGGTTTATTTATCTCGAAGATGGCGGACTGAATATGGAAGCCCAACTCGATCAGGCGTTTAAGAATTGAATTTGCCCGTCGTGAAATAAACAATTTCACTTGAGTGCTGGACGAGTTCGCGCTATCGCCTCTTCCGCAGGAATAAAGATTTCTTAGTTGGGGGTGTTCTGCACGTCGATCATGTTTTCAACGGCGAAGCCCAACGACCGGCTCTTGTCCTTCAAGTAGGCTGTGGTGGCAGCATCCAGCGCCGGTGTGCGCGCCAGTATCCACAAATACTTGCGGCTCGGTGCCCCCACCAGAACCCAACTGTAATCCGGCGCAAGATCAATCACCCAATAATCACCCCACACGAATGGCAGGAACGACAGCCAGGCCGGGGCAAAGCGCACGCGCAACTGGCCGGGGTGCTGCGGGTCGGGAAGCACGGCGATGCCTTGCGCCGAAATCATGCCGTCTGCAGTCCGGCAGGTATTGAGGACGCCGACAGTTTGATCAGGCTGCAATGTGTAGGTGGCGGAAACATCGCCGATGCAGCGTCTCTCGAACCACATCGGCAGGCGGGCGATCTCATACCACTTGCCGGTATAGCGTTGCAAGTCGAGCGCGGCCACCGTGGGCAGCGCCGGGGTTTGCGCAAGGGTAGGAGTTGTGGCACTCGCCAGCCAGCTGGCACCCAGCACAAGGATCACCATCAGCTTGCTGCGCCAGTTGGACTGACGGCGCGGTTCAGCCATCGCGCCTGTCGCCAGCCCTGTCTCGCCTGTGGGCAAGCGCATGATCTCTGTGGGCACGAAACCCGCTGCATGATTCCTTGTCGTCCTGCGCATTTGTTTGCTCCTGTCAATTTCGTGCTGAGCACCGGTAAAAGTGAGTGATGCTATCACTAATCGATGTGTCCAGATTCCAGAAACTGTTTCTGGCTGGTGAATACTAGCGGCCGGCCAGGCAATCAGCGCTTTTCGATCCGGCTAAAATGCGCCAAACCGGTTAAGTCTTTTCGCGGCATAATAAACCATCTTCAGTTACGCTATGGAACCTGACCATAACCCTAACCTCATGCCCTACATCCTCGCCCTCGATGCCGGCACCACCAGCGTACGCGCCATCATCTTCGATCACGCCGGTCAGATTTGCGCCGTCGCGCAACAGGAAATACGCCAGATTTTTCCCCAACCCGGTTGGGTCGAGCACGACCCGCAGGAGATCTGGCAGGCGCAAATAACGGTGGCTGTGGAGGCGCTGGCACGCGCGCAAATTTTGCCGCGCGACATCGCTGCGGTCGGCATCGCCAATCAGCGCGAGACCAGCATCGTCTGGGAGCGCGACAGCGGCGACCCGGTGTACAACGCCATCGTCTGGCAGGATCGGCGCACTGCCGGGATGTGCGACCAGTTGCGCGAGGCGGGTCACGAGGGTGTGATTCAGCAACTCACTGGGTTGATCCTCGATCCATACTTTTCCGCGAGCAAGATCGCCTGGATACTTGACCACGTCCCCGATGCGCGCGCGCAGGCGGAAGCAGGCAGGCTCATCTGCGGCACGGTGGAAACCTGGCTCATCTGGAAACTGACTGGCGGCAAGGTGCATGTCACCGAGCCGAGCAACGCCTCGCGCACCATGCTGTTCAACCTGCACACCGGTGCGTGGGACCCGGAGCTGCTGAAACTTTTCTCGATCCCGCAAAGCATGCTGCCGCAAGTGCGCTGCTCCAGCGAAGTGTATGGCGAAATCAGCGCTGTACCCGCGCTCGCGGCTATGGTGTTGGCAGGCGCGGCTGGCGATCAGCAAGCGGCGCTGTTCGGGCAGATGTGCGTGCGCCCCGGCTTGGCGAAGAACACCTACGGTACCGGCTGTTTCCTGCTGCAGAATATCGGCACCAAGCCGGTCGCGTCCAAGCAGCGCTTGCTCACCACGGCGACGTGCAAAATCGGCGGCAAGCAGGAATATGCGCTGGAAGGCAGCGCCTTCATTGGCGGTGCACTCATGCAGTGGCTGCGCGACGGCCTGCATCTGGTGCGTTCCGCGCAGGAGGTGGATGCACTCGCCGCCTTGGTACCGGATAGTGGTGGCGTCATTCTGGTACCGGCTTTCACCGGGCTGGGTGCGCCACATTGGGATCCTTATGCGCGTGGCATGATCATCGGCCTCACGCGCGACACCAGCGCCGCGCATATCGCGCGCGCTGCGCTGGAAGGCGTGGCATTCCAGGTGGCAAATCTGATCGATGCGATGCACGCGGACACCGGTCAACTGCTCACGGAATTACGCGTCGATGGCGGGGCCTCACGTAGCGAGCCGCTGCTGCAATTCCAGACGGATCTGCTCGGCGTGCCGGTGGTGCGCCCAGCCGTGGTCGAGACGACCGCGCTCGGGGCTGCCTATCTCGCGGGACTCGCGGTCGGTTTCTGGCCAGACACTGATTCGATTGCCACGCACTGGCAGGTCGAGAAGATTTTCGAACCCACGATGCCGCGCGCCCGCGTGGCCGAACTTCGCGGGCGCTGGAAAGAAGCGCTGGGCCGCGCCAAAAATTGGGAGCCAAAGGCCCAGGCAAACGATGCCACTGCTCTTATCACCCATCCATGAAGCGACTGCTTGTCTGTTTATTTGCTGTGCTGGCGCTGTGCGGTGGTGTGGCACAGGCAAAGGTGCATGCAAATCTCACTAACCAGGGCCTGACCCAGGACGATCAGGCAGCCTTGATGTGGCGGCGGCTGCTTGCGATGCAAGGGGATGTGCGAGCGCAATATAACCTGGGGGTGATTTATGCCAACGGCCAGGGTGTGTCGCAGGATTATTATGAAGCCTTGAAGTGGTTTCGCCTGGCGGCGGCGCGGGGGAATACGCTGGCACAATTCAACCTGGGGGCCATGTATGGTAATGGCCAAGGCGTAAGCCGCGACTATCAGGCAGCGTTGCAGTGGTTCCATCTGGCTGCAGCCAAACGGTATGCGCGTGCGCAATATAGCCTGGGGGTGATGTATGCCAATGGTCAAGGTGTGAAACGGGACTACCAGGAAGCCGCAAAATGGTATTTGCTGGCGGCAGTGCAGGGGAATATGCGCGCTCAATTCAATCTGGGCGTGTTGTATGCCAATGGCCAAGGTGTGCCCCAGAACTATCAGGAGGCGATGAAATGGTATCTGCTGGCGGCGGTGCAGGGGTTTGCGCGCGCCCAATTCAACCTTGGTCAAATGTATGAAGATGGCCGCAGCGTACCGCAGGACGATCAGGAAGCAGTGAAATGGTTTCGCCTGGCGGCGGCACAGGGTTATGCAGATGCACAAAATAATTTGGGCTTACTCTATGCCGAAGGTCGTGGCGTCACCCAGGATTATGTTCGTGCCTACATGTGGTTCAACCTGGCGGCAACGAAAGGGGTCGGCGCCGCACTGAAGAATCAGGATGAAGCAGCCAAAATAATGACCCCCCTGCAGATTGCTGAAGCGCAAAGAATGGCAAGAGATTGTGAGTTGCGTAATTATAAAAACTGTGATGAAGGCATGATGCAGTGACAGCGCCGGGGTCAGCGCAGGATTGTTTGTGACCGAAGGCTTTGCACCGCTGATAAAGAGAAATGCAGCGTACCCTTGAGTTACTGAAAGCGGCTTCTGCTGTACCGTTGAGAAGGATGAGATTGTCCACCTGCAACACAGGATCATCTGAATGAGTTATATCGATTTGCTTGCATTCACATGAGAATTTAGATGCAGTATTCCAGCAAATAATCACGCCCGACGAACCTAGTCGCCACGAGCCACCACGAGATGCGTGTAGGAATTCTTCCTACACGCATGCTGGCGGAAATCCTACTGCAGATTTGGAAAAACCTCCATTTACTTGCATCTTGCCCAAGTTGAGAATGCGTTCACTGGCTCATTCTTTTGATTCGAGTCCGCGTGTTAACTGCAAAGGAGTGCAAAAAATGGATACTAATCAGATGTTGGGAGAAATCAGAGAGATCAACCTTGGCTACATGCTGCTGGCGCAGCAGATGCTGCGGGAAGACAGAACTGCAGGGATGTATCGGCTGGGAATCGGCAAGGACGTCGCCGATATCATGGAGAACCTCACCTCCAGCCAACTCTTGAAGATGGCTGCTTCCAATATGTTGTTATGCCGCTTTCGCTTCGATGACAACCTGATGACGGAAATGCTGACCAGTCACAGTCGGGACCGTACAGTATCGCAGTTTCATGCAGCTATTCTGATGGCTGGACAACCAGCCGAAGCGATTGTGTAAGCCAAGCATTTTCAGGAGCCAGAAGCTATGCGTAACAAAAGTATTCTGTCAGAGGCAAAACAAATCCGGCTTGCAAGCGAGTTAATCGGGCTGGGAGCGCGGTTGCAGGTGCTGGAGGCGAACTCCAACCTGAGCCGGGAAAGACTGGTCAAGCTCTACAAAGAGATAACAGGCGTCTCCCCCCCCAAAGGCATGCTGCCGTTTTCCGAAGATTGGTTTACGAGCTGGCAGCCTAACATGCATTCATCATTGTTTATCAACATCTACAATTACCTCACCACGCATACGGATGTTCGCAACATCGACGCCGTGATCAAAGCTTATAAGCTCTACCTCGAACACATCGACGCCAGCCAGCTTGAGCGGGTACTGAGCCTGACGCGAGCGTGGACTTTGGTGCGTTTTATCGACAGCAAGATATTATGCCTTGCGCCATGCAACAAGTGTGCAGGGGATTTTGTGGTGCATGCGCTTGAGCTGCACTCCAATCATGTTTGCGGGCTGTGCAACATACCTTCGCGCGCTGGCAAAACCAAGAAATATGCGCAGCAGGTGATCGCATCCAATATGCAGCAACTCAACGCTGCTTGAGGATGTCTGTTGTTTTAAGACCCCCCGTAAGTTGATTCAGGATTGTCTGAATGTTCCGGTGCCCCCCGGAATTGAGGGGTGAATTCGCTCTTATTCCAGATTTCAATGGAGTAAGGGCGTGTTAACTTTGTGCAACAGATTTCACCGGGCAATGGTAGTTGCATTCATGACATTCTAGGACGGATTTACAATGCTGGTCATCATCGGATATTTGATTGTTTTAGGCGCCGTATTCGGTGGTTTTGCATTGGCTGGTGGCCATGTGGCCGCTCTGTTTCAACCCGTTGAACTGCTCATGATCGGGGGTTCGGCGATCGGCGCATTTCTCGTTGGCAACTCAGGCAAGGCTATTAGGGCGACCTTGAAAGACTTGCCAAATGTTTTCAAGGGTTCGAAATACAACAAGGCGCTGTACATGCAATTGATGGCGCTACTTTATGAAATTCTGGCGAAGGTGCGCAAGGAAGGATTGATGTCGATTGAGGCCGATGTGGAAGAGCCGAAACAAAGTCCGCTATTTGCCAAATATCCGGTAATCGCTGCTGAGCATCACGCAATTGAATTCATTACTGATTATTTGCGCCTGATGGTGGGGGGTAATCTTGATGCGATGGAACTTGAGAGTTTGATGGATAGCGAAATTGATACCCATCATCAGGAAGGTTCGGTATCGTCCCAAACCATTCAGAAAGTAGGCGACGGACTGCCTGCCTTTGGCATCGTCGCGGCAGTGATGGGCGTGGTGCATACCATGGAATCGGTGGGACTTCCACCAGCGGAACTGGGCAGGCTTATCGCTGCCGCGTTAGTCGGTACCTTTTTGGGGATTCTGCTTTCCTATGGGTTCGTCACTCCACTGGCCTCGAAGCTGGAACAGCGGCTGGGCGAATCCAGCAAATTGCTTGAGTGTATCAAGGTGACACTGCTGGCCAGTCTCAATGGCTATTCGCCCGCACTGGCGGTGGAGTTTGGCAGGAAAGTGCTGTATTCAACCGAGCGTCCAACGTTCCTCGAGCTGGAACAACATGTTAAGCAGACCAAAAATAAATAACGGTTTGCACTGGTAATGCCGGGGGCAATGCATGGCTGAAGATATCCAGCAGAAACCATTTGTCATCAAGCGTGTCAAGAAGCACCATGGCGGGGGGCACCCGAGTGGGGTGTGGAAAATTGCTTACGCCGATTTCGTGACTGCAATGATGGCGTTCTTTCTGCTGATGTGGCTGTTAAGCAGCACTGATACAGGCACTTTGAAAGGCGTGTCCGAGTACTTCAAGACGCCGTTGAAAGTGGCCCTCGCTGGCGGCGAAAGCAGCGGCGACAGTTCCAATCCGCTCAAGGGTGGTGGCAAGGATTTGCTGGAACGTGACGGCCAAGTAAGAAAGGGTGACACCAAGAAACAAAAAGAAGTCATCAAGCTCGATGCAGCCAAGGCCGAGTTGAAGCGTGCTGAAACGGTTCGCCTAAAGGATCTGAAGGAAAAGCTGGAAGAGGCAATTGAGACCAATCCTGCTTTAAGACAGTTCAAGGAGCAGTTGATGGTGGATATCACTACAGAAGGTCTGCGCATCCAGATTGTGGACGAGCAGAATCGCCCCATGTTTGCTGTCGGCAGGGCGGAGCTGCAACCGTATACCCGCGTCATATTGCGCGAAATCGGAAAAACCTTGAACGAAGTGCCCAACAGAATCAGTCTTTCCGGTCACACCGATGCCAGGCTTTATCCGTCTGGTGAGAAGGGGTACAGCAACTGGGAGCTTTCCGCAGACCGTGCCAATGCCTCGCGCCGGGAACTGATCGCGGGGGGCATGGGTGAGAGCAAGATCCTGCGAGTAGTCGGACTATCTTCGGCAGTGATGCTGGATAAAGACAACCCGCTTAACCCGATCAACCGGCGAATCAGCATCATTGTAATGAACAAGGATGCCGAAGAGGCGGTAACCAGAGAAAGTGACCACCTCGTCGAGATTGGCAGTCAGGAACAAATCAGTACGGAGAAGATGAGAAATGCAGCTCCCCAGTCACAATAAACTGGCAATTCGTCACGGATTTCCAACCGTTTCAATTGCGGCCATGCCGCCGGCATTAACGGCGCTGCTGGCCCAGCTTATGGCCTTCTTACTGGCCATAGGCTTGGCGGTGGCCATGGCGCCATTGCTGGGGCAGGAGCAGATGCCAGATCAGATGCAGTGGGCGCTGTTGCAGGGAATGATCGCAGCAGCCATCGCTCATTGGCTGGGTATGGCCAGGTGGTGGCTGCCAATTAATCTGCTGTTTGTTCCCGCAATGGTAGCGGCGCTGGCGATGGATTTGTCTCCATTCTGGTTTTTGGGAGCATTCTTGCTGCTGGCACTGGTTTACGGAAAAATATATCGGACGCAGGTGCCGCTGTATCTTTCCAGCCGTGCTGCGGTCGCTGCGGTCGCATCGCTATTGCCGCAGCAGAGCAACTTTTCGTTTATCGACCTGGGATCGGGATGCGGTGGATTACTCCAGCAATTAAACAAAGTGCGGCCCGACGGCATTTATCAGGGCATTGAAGCGGCACCGCTACCATTCCTGTTGAGCAGATGCCGCAGTGCTTTTGGGGTAGCCGGCTGGCGTGTTAGCTGGGGTGATTTTTGGCGTCTGGACCTGGTTCGCTACGATGTGGTTTATGCCTACCTTTCACCAGTGCCCATGGCCGTGTTATGGCGCAAGGCCCGTAAAGAAATGCGTCCTGGCAGCATTCTCATCAGCAACAGTTTCGTGGTTCCAGGAATCGAGCCGGAAGTGACTCTCAAGCTGGATGATTTTGGCGGCTCCACGCTGTACCTGTGGCGCTTATAAGGAAGCATCATGCCGTTATTGCCAACAGAAACAAAGCAGACAGAAATGCCAGCCTTGAATGCAGATATGCGTCAGGGGGTACCGAGGACGGCCCCGGGTGACGTAGTTGCAGCCAGCCTGGACAAGTGGAGGGTCTTTTTTAGCAAGGCAGAAATACCAGTGTTGCGTATTACGGTTGATGCGCTTGCCCGGCTTAAAGAAAACGAGGACAGCATTACGGCACGTGACATTGCGGGGGTCGTCCTGCGGGATCCCCTGTTGACCCTAAAGGTACTGCGGTATATGCAGGAGCGCCGCAAAAGTAGTGAGGCTACTGAAATCACCACGGTCGAGCATGCCATCATGATGCTCGGTGTCACACCGTTCTTCCAGAAATTCCACAAGATGCAGGTGGTCGAAGAAATTCTTGCGGAACGCCCCGAGGCGCTAGAGGGTTTTATGGCGACCATTGATCGAACTCATCGTGCAGCGATGTATGCATGGGAGTGGGCGGCGTTACGCCATGATATCGAATCCGATGAAATCATCGTCGCCACGCTGCTGCATGACATCGTCGAGATATTGTTATGGTGTTTGGCGCCAGAATATGCAATGCAGATAAC
>JAYUYT010000095.1:0-25277 GCA_043752345.1 Nitrosospira sp. | reverse complement strand
TGAGTGACTTTCAGCCTTGTCTATTCGGTTATCGCTTAACATGTGCGCTCCGTTCCCAATGCGTCGAATCAACTGTGTTTGCTTGAAGTTTCATTGATTTTCAATCCTTCGTTGCGTGACGGTAGCGGATGACTTTTCTCAGCTCCAGGACAATCAGTGGTATGAATCCAACCGCGATCCACGCTACGCACTGGCTTAGCGTGATCGGCTCAATCTTGAACAACGTCTGAAACATTGCAACATGGTGTATCGCCAACTGCAAGGCGAAGCTTGCTGCCACAACCAGAAACAAGCGCATGTTAGAAAACAGGCCTATCTGCCAGAAGGTGCGCTGCTCGCTACGTGCGCCGAAGGCGCGCAGCAGCCCGGCGATTACCAGGGCGGTAAAGGCGGCATCGCGGGCTTGCGCAAGACCATTGTCAATTATGTAAAGTTCATAGGCAAATACACCGAGTGTGACGCTGGCAGTCAGCAAGCCGGTGAACAGAGTCAGTTTGATTAAATCACGGTTGATTAACTCCGTCCGAGGATGCCGCGGCGGACGGTTCAGCACGTCGGAGTCAATCGGATCGGTCGCCAGGGCTAGCGCTGCAAAGCCATCTGTTACCAGGTTGATCCACAGAAGGTGCAACGGCAAAAGAGGGAGCGGCCAGCCCAGTAGAACCGCGATCAGCATCACGATCAATTCGCCGGTACTGCTGCCCAGCAGATAGGCCAAAGTTTTGGCAATGTTGTCATAAATGCCCCGTCCCTCTTCCACGGCAGCGACAATGGAGGCAAAGTTGTCATCGGTGATGATGATATCCGCGGCCTCTTTGGTCACCTCAGTACCAGTAATGCCCATGGCGATACCAATGGATGCCTCCTTGATCGCGGGAGCATCGTTAACCCCGTCTCCGGTCATCGCCACCACCGCACCCTGCGCCTTCCACGCGCGGACGATACGGAGCTTGTGCTCGGCGGTGACACGCGCATAAATGGAAACCCTTGATACGCGTTCCTTCAGCGCTGCATCATCCAACCGGTCGAGCTCGATGCCTGCGAGAACTTCATCGCCCTTGCCCAGAATACCCAGTTCACGCCCTATCGCCCGCGCAGTATCGGAATGATCGCCTGTGATCATCACGGTTTTAATGCCGGCCCGTTTGCACTTGACCACGGCCTCCCTCACCTCGGCGCGGGGCGGGTCCTGTAAGCCTACGAGCCCCAAAAAGATAAGTTCCTTCTCGATCTCGGTATCGCTTACAACCATGCCCTTTCCTAAACTGAAGCCGTCCAAGGGGCGCTCAGCGACGGCAAGCACGCGCAGGGCATCGTTCGCCATTAACGTGTTAGCCTGGAGCAAGCGGATGTGGTCGCTTTCAGTCAGTTCCCTTATTCCCTGGTCGGTGCGAATCAGGGTGCAACGGCTGAGAATAACTTCGGGTGCCCCTTTGACAAATGCCCAAGGATGTTTTTCCTGCCAACGAATAACGGTCATGCGCTTGCGGGCGGAATCGAAAGGCACAGCAGCCAGGCGCGGCATTTCAGTCTCGATGACCCCACGGGTAATGCCGCCTTTCGCGGCGGCGACCAGCAGCGCTCCTTCGGTGGGATCGCCCACTACTACAGGCCGGTCATCGATTAGGGCTAAATCGGCATCGTTGCAAGCGGCCGATGCACGCAGCAAGGCGACGAGTGAGGGGCTTTTGTCCGTCGGGGATTCTACGTTGCCGACAAAGAATGCGCCTTCCGTGGAATAACCCTCGCCGGTGATGCGATACAAATTCTCTGCTGTGACCAATTTGCAAGCAGTCATTTCACCCATCGTCAGAGTACCAGTCTTGTCCGTACAGATGACCTGAGCGCGGCCTAATGTTTCAATCGAGGCCAGACGCCGCACCAATGCATTACGTTGCACCATGCGTTGCACACCCAAAGCGAGCGCGATGGTTACCACCGCCGGCAACCCTTCGGGAATGGCAGCTACCGCGAGACTCACCGTGCTCAAGAAAAGCTCAAATGGCGCTATTCCGCGCAATAACCCCAGACCGAAAATCAGTGTGACGATGCCGAAACAGGCCAGCAATAGCATGCGCCCTACTCGGTCGAGCTGGTGTTGCAGCGGGGTTTCTCCACTTTCAGCAGTTTCCAGAAGTTTGGCGATATGGCCGAGTTCCGTCTCCATGCCGGTATTAACCACCAAGGCGCGACCGGAGCCGCTTGTTACGCTGGTACCGAGAAAAACCATATTTTTCCGCTCCGCCAGAGGTGTTTCCTGAGGCAAGCTGCCGGTGAATTTGCCTACGGCTTGCGATTCACCGGTGAGCGGTGCTTCGTTGACGCGAAGAACAGATGTCTGGATCAGGCAAGAGTCCGCAGCGACCAGATCCCCTCCTTCCAGCAGCAGAATATCTCCCGGAACGATTTCAGTCGCGGCAACCACCGCGCTGCGGCCACCGCGCACCACGCGGCAATGAGGCGCTGTCAGATCGGCTAATGCGGCGGCGGCCTTCTCGGCACGATACTCTTGAATGAAACCGATCACCGCATTCAGGATTACGATAGCAATGATAGCGATGCCGTCTATGGTTTCGCCCAGTGCTGCGGAAACAGCCGCTGCGCCAATCAGCACCCAAATAACGAGACTTTTAAACTGGCTTGCAAAAATGACCAAGGCCGAAAATCGTTTGCCCTTGCGTAGTTTGTTTTGCCCATACCGGACGAGCCGGATAGCCACTTCCTCATCGGCAAGCCCCTGCTCCACATCGGTCGCAAGAAGGCTTGCTGCTTCGGGAATCGACTGGTTATGCCATGCGTTCATGCTGGTATTGCGCCCATGAATATTATTTCAGTCTGTTTTTTTGACCCGGCCCGTACCTGAAATAACAAAAGGATCATTTTCTGCTCGTTAATCACGCGCCTTTTTCCAGGCGGTTCCTTATGCCTTCCCCGCTTTAAGTGAACGCCGGATCGGTATTTCCTTAACCAGCGCGTAGACGGCCGGGAACACGATCAGCGTCAGCACGGTGGCGGAGAGCATGCCGCCCACCATTGGCGTGGCAATGCGCCTTATCACTTCGGAGCCCGTGCCGCTACTAAACATGACCGGAAGCAGGCCCAAGACGCTTCCGGCAACGGTCATCATCACCGGGCGTATACGGGACACCGCGCCCTGCGCCACTGCGATGTGAAGATCCGCGACGGTGACCTTCTCGCCGGCAGCTTTGCGTTTTGCAGTGACGGCCGCGAGCGTCTGATCTAAGTAGACCAGCATCACCATTCCGGTCTCGGCCGCAATGCCGACGAGGCCGATAAAGCCGATCGCCACCGCGATGCTCATGTTGTAATCGAGCAGATACATCAGCCAGATGCCGCCAACCATGGAGAAGGGCACCGAAAGCATCACCACTAGCGTCTCGGTAACACGATTGAAGCTCAGATACAGAAGAGCAAATATGATCAGGAGCGTGATCGGTATCACCACTTTCAGTTTCTCGGTTGCGCGTTCCATGTATTCAAACTGGCCGCTCCACGTGGCGTAATACCCGGGCGGGAACTGCACCTGTTCGCGCACCGCTTTCTGCCCGGCCGCAACATAGCTGCCGATGTCACGATCGCGAACATCAACAAAGACGTATGCGGACAGGAGCGCATTCTCGGTACGAATACTTGGCGGACCCTTGACAAGCTTGATCCGTGCAAGCTGACCGAGCGGGATCATCGTTGCTCCCATGGTTGGCACCAGCACCTGGGTGGCAATCGCCTGCGGGTCGCTACGCAGCTCGCGTGGATAACGTACGCTAACACCGTAGCGCTCACGGCCTTCCACCGTGGTCGTCACCATCTCCCCGCCAAGCGCCGCCGAGATCACTTCCAGCAGATCGCCGACAGCCAACCCATAGCGGGCGAGCTCAATGCGGTCGGGTTCGATATCGAGGTAGTAGCCGCCAGTGGTGCGTTCCGCGTAGGCGCTATTGGTTCCCGGTACCGTTTTCACGACGGTCTCGATCTGCTTGGCGAGGTTTTCTATCTCGCCCAGATCCTTACCGAATACTTTGATACCGACTGGCGTGCGGATACCGGTGGCAAGCATATCGATCCTGTTCTTGATCGGCATGGTCCAGGAATTGCTGACTCCCGGCATCTGCAGCGCTTGGTCCAGTTCGGCAATCAACTTGTCTATGGTCATACCGGAGCGCCATTCATTTTCCGGTTTCAGGTTGATGACCGTTTCGGTCATCTCCAGCGGCGCCGGGTCGGTGGCGGTATTGGCGCGCCCGGCCTTGCCGAACACCGATGTCACTTCAGGGAAGCCCTTAATGATCTTGTTCTGGGTTTGCAGGATTTCCGCAGCCTTGGTGACAGAAACAGCCGGCAGCGTTACCGGCATGTAAAGCAGCGTGCCTTCGTTCAACGTCGGCATGAATTCCGTTCCCAGCTTGAGCGCCGGATAGAGAGTAACCCCCATCACTACGAGCGCCGCCGCGATAATGAGCTTTTTCCACTGCATCACCCAGGCGATCACCGGCCGATAGCTCCGGATCATGATACGGCTAAGCGGACTGTCCTGTTCACGCGGAATACGGCCACGAATCAGAAGCAGTATCAGCACCGGAACCAGCGTAATCGAAAGCAACGCAGCGCCGGCCATGGCGAAAGTCTTAGTATAGGCGAGCGGATGGAACATGCGTCCTTCCTGCGCTTCGAGGACGAACACCGGCAGGAACGACACCGTAATGATCAGCAGGCTGAAGAACAACGACGGGCCGATTTCCTTGCACGCTGCGATGACAGCATCCGTGCGTGATTCGCCGGGAGCAAGACGCTCGAGATGCTTGTGCGCATTCTCGGTCATGACGATCGCCGCATCGGTCATCTCGGCGATCGCGAGCGCGATGCCACAGAGACTCATGATGTTGGAATTGATGCCGAGGAATTGCATTGCGATGAAGGCGATCAGCACACCAATGGGAAGCATGATGATCGCCACCAGCGCACTGCGCACATGCATGAGGAAAATCATGCACACCAGTGCGATGATGATGCCCTGCTCGATGAACACCTCACTCAGTGTCGCGATGGCACGGTGGATCAGTTCGGAGCGATTATAGACAGGTTGAATCGTAACGCCTTCCGGCAAGCCGGATGCGATCTCGCCGATTTTTGTTTCGAGGTTGTGGATGACATCGAGGGCGTTCTGGCCATGCCGCGCCACCACAATACCGGCGACGACCTCGCCTTCGCCGTTGAGTTCGGCGATGCCACGGCGTTCGTCGGGAACCAGCTCGACGCGGGCGATGTCGTGCAGCAATACCGGCATGCCGACGTGCGCCTTGACGACAAGATTCTCCAGGTCGTCGATGCCGCGCAGATAGCCCCTGCCACGCACCACGTATTCGGTCTCCGCCATCTCGATGACGCGTCCGCCGACGTCGCGGTTGCTGGCGGCGATAACCTCGGACACCGTCTTAAGCGGTATGCCGTAAGCCTGGAGGCGCCGCGGATCCACGGTGACCTGGTAGGTCTTCACAAACCCGCCCACGCTGGCCACTTCTGACACACCATGCGCCGCGATTAACTGATAACGCAAGAACCAGTCCTGAATAGCGCGCAATTCGTCGAGTGTGCGATTCCTGGCGACTACAACATATTGGTAAACCCACCCTACGCCGGTTGCGTCCGGACCGAGCGAAGGCCTGACATCCTTCGGCAGCCGGTTCGCCGCAAAGCTGAGGTATTCCAGCACCCGCGAGCGCGCCCAGTAGATGTCAGTGCCATCCTCGAAGATGACGTACACAAACGATACGCCAAAATTGGAAATGCCGCGTACTACCTTGGATTTCGGCACACTCAGCATGGCGGTGGTGAGTGGATAGGTGACCTGATCCTCGACCACCTGCGGCGCCTGCCCGGGATATTCCGTATAGATGATGACCTGGACATCGGACAGGTCCGGAATCGCGTCGATCGGCGTCTTCCACACCGCATACACGCCCCCGGCCACGACAAAAAATGTTCCAAGCAGCACCAGGAAGACATGCCGCACCGACCATTCGATGATGTTATTGAGCATGTCAGCGCCCTCCGTGATCGTCGGCGGCAGAGCTGCCGCCCGCTGGTTGGATGCGAACGATGACGTATTCGCCGGCCGATTCCTCGATTATGTCGAAAGCGATTCTCTGACCGGGTTTCAACGTCCGCAACAATGCCGGGTCAAGAACCCGGAAATCCATGATCATCGCGGGCCACTGGAGGCTGGTGATCGGGCCATGGGCAAGCGTTACCGTCGCGTGGGCCAAATCCATCGCTTCAATGCTGCCCTCGCCGCGATGACCCGCGAGCGCAGGTGCTGCGGCAGACATGCCGGGCTTGACCCGCTCCTTCTCACCCGGCTTGGAACCGTGGGTGCTGTGGCCGAAGCCGCTCAGTGCCGCCTTGAGGTTGCTCTCCGCATCGATCAGAAAATTCGCTTTGACCACGACCGCTTCACCAGCCTTCAGCCCTCCCAGCACTTCAGCGTAGCCGTCGGCGTGCATGCCGAGTTTTACCGTCCGCGGCTCGAACCGGCCCTCGCCGAGATCAACCAGTACCAGCCGCCGCGTGCCGGTATCGAGTACCGCCGAATCGGGCACCGTGAGTACTTTGTCTTTGCTGTGGAATGAGGCGAACTCTACTCGCGCATACATGGCGGGCTTGAGCAGGTCCTGGGGATTGGGCAGCTTAATGCGCACGATGGCAGTGCGGGTCTCCGGGGTCACGTCAGGGTAAATAAACGCTACCTCGCCGTTGAATACCTTGTCCGGATACGCGTCCACCCTGATCGTGGCCATCTGGCCCGGATGCACCATGCCGAGGTCCTGTTCGAACACATCTGCCAGTATCCACACGCTGGATAGGTCGGCGATCTGGTACAACACATCTCCGGGCATGAAACGCTTTCCCTCAATTGAAGGTTTTTCCAACACCACGCCGTTCGCCTTGGAACGGAAGGTGATGTACTGCCTGACCTTACCTTCCTGCTGCAGACGCTGTAGCTCGATCTCCGATATATCCCAGTTGCGCAGCCTCTGCAAGGCGCTCTCTACCAGACGCTGCATTTCGGCCCGGACATCCGGGCCGCCGTCCGCGACCGACTGCACCCCTCTTGTGGCGATGAGATATTCCTGCTGCGCCGTGATCAGCTCGGGGCTGTATACGTCCATCAGCGCATCGCCTTTTTTCACTGCTTGGCCAGTGGTATCGACGTAGAGTTGCTGGATCCAACCCTCGAACTTGGGCGTAACTGTATATAGCCGGCGCTCGTTCGCCTGTACCGTCGCCACTGCCCTCACGGTGCGAGTGAGTTCACGCAGCGCGGCGGCTTCGGTTCTCACTCCAAGCTTTTGTATCTTTTCAACACTGATCTTCACCACCGGATCGCCAGATGCGGATTCTTCACCGTCGTAAACCGGGAGGTAGTCCATTCCCATCGGGTCTTTCTTCGGCACCGGCGAGGTGTCAGATTGACCCATCGGGTTGCGGTAATAAAGAATCTTGCGCTCGGGCGTGACCACCCCGGGCGAGTTAGCCGCAGAGGTTACAGATTTGGCGTTACCCCACCAATACCCTGCGGCAAGGGCGGCCGCGACCAGGGCAGTAACAACTATCAATTTGGCGATAGATTTCACATGAGGCTCCATTGATGTGGGCATGCGAGTTAGTCGGGTGACTTGCCAGTGAGCAGATCGATTTCCGCCAGCGCCTTGTTGTAGCTGGCCATGGCTGTCACCAGACTGATTTCGTAGTTGAACACTGTCATCTGGTTGTCGAGCAGCGTCAGGAAATCGACCCGATTAACCCTGTAGGCCGCCAGCGCGGATTCAACCGTAAGCCGCGCTTGCGGCAGAATAGTGGTCTGGTACAACTCTGCCGATTTGAAACTTTGTTCGACCGTCGCCACCTGCTGACGTAAATTGGCGGTTATCTCATTGCGCTGCGCCTGATACAGGCTCAGTACCTGATCGCGCAGCGCCAAGGCCTCTGCGACGCGCGGCGCAAGCTTACTTTTCCGCCATACCGGCAGGTTAATGGTAACGGTCAGGCTCACCTCGTCGGCGCGCCCGGCACCATCCAGCCTTCTCTCGCGCTGGCCGTACATCAAGCGTGGGTTAAAATCTGGGTAATAATTTTTACGCGCCAGTTCCGCCGCTTTCTCGTTGCGTGCAACGAGACTTTGCAGTGCCAGTAATTGCGGGCGCTGCGTCAGGGCGGTTTCGCGCAACGATTCCAGATTCAGGATTTCTTTGCTCAGTTGCGGCGACACCGGTATTGGCGCGGCAATATTTTCGTTGCGGCCAAGCGCGCGGATGAGCTCGGCTTCGATTGTCGGTCTTTCACGAGCGAGTCTGAGCAGTTCGTCCACCATTCTGGATACCTGCGTCTGCGCTTTCAATACGTCGGCTTGGCTTCCTTGTCCTACCTCATAGCGTCCCTCTGCAATTCGCAGAAACCGCTCGAGGATCAGCTTGTTTTTCTCGACCAGTTTGGTTATTTCGAGCGTAAGGCCTAGATCGAAATAGGCGGTTTTGATGCCGCGCACGATGCGGTTCACAGTTTCCTGGTAGCCGTAACCAACCGCTTCCGCATCCTTGGCGGCGACGTCTTGGCGCAGACCACGTTTGCCCGGGTATGGTAGGTTCTGGGACAGACCGATCATTTTCATCGTCATATCCTCGCTACGGAAGGGTGACGATGCCAAGGGCAGGTAGAGCACCCCCGCTTCGAGCATCGGATCATCAAGCGCTTTCGCAGGCGCTATTCTCTGGCGGGCGGCTTCACGTTCCTGTAGAGCGGCCTGAATTTCCGGATTGTTCTCCAGGGCTTCCGCAATCAGGGCAGCCAGGGGAGATGTGCCCTTAACATTTGCTGTTGCAGAGGCTTCTGCGGGTACTACCTGGGCACTCGCTACCGTGCGTGCGCTACTTGAAACTTCCGCCTGTGCAGTTACCGAAAGCATGACTCCGGCAAGCAATGCCACAATGATTCTGCTTCTGATCATTGCGGACACTTTGCTGGAGCCTGTTGATTTGGCGTTTCTGGATATCATCGTGTTTCTGCAGGAATTCATCTCGAGTAAGCTCCCTCGGGCATGTGCATCGTCCCAAGACTCGATGGCAGCTTTGCGTGTTTCCTTCGGCGGCGTGTCAGGTTTCTGACTGTCAGCCAGTTGCAATGCAAAAGAGAGTGGGATAGTCATCCTGACCTCCTTAAATAAATCATGTAACGGCAGAAACATTGATTCAGCAATATGCCGAATAGCGGGTTACGATCTGCGACCTGACCCGCTTTACGCAAAGGCGTTTCCTTAAAGCGCGGGATTAAATACGAATCAGGCGAGTGTTTGCCGATGCTACAGGCGGATTTCTAGTATCTGGAGATTAGGCGAGAGGCGGGCGTTGCAGTTGTTCAAGAACAAACGAGGTGAAATGGGAGTTAAATGATACGGCGTAGGAAGAGCCGCTGGCGAGAATTGCTGTGGAGGCTGCGGATAAAATCATGGTGCTGCATGTGTTGCAAGGGGTACCGTCGCACGGCAGGTTGGATGTCACATCATCCGTAGTGCTGTCCATTGATTGCTTGTGGCAGGCGTCATGCTGGTGATCACCGGCAATGGTGGTGACTGGAGGAGCATCAAGATTGACGCCGATATCTTTCACCTGCACACACAGTGGCATGACGGCAGCGATCACCCCTTGCAGCGGCAGCCACAGCATGATTAGAACCAGTATAAGTTTGCGTCCTGACAGCATCATTTTTTTAGTATAAACAGTTTTTTCAGTTTGGTGCAAGCCATCAGTACGATTGGTTTTCCATTAATTGATTCCATCCCTCGCGCAACATTCACTACCGGGCAGTACGCGGCTGCCCGCAGATATGGATTTATAGAGATGCTCATTTGTGTTCATTTACACCGCGTATGCATACGTTACAGAGTTGCCGTCACGCTGGATGTCTGGCACCAGATTCTTCCGGCTTGGCGAGCATGTCCTTGAATTCAAGCCACCCGCTATGAAATTAACGTTGCAAATCACCGGCGGCAAAAAAGCAGAGCACAGAGTGAGCGGTATTTTTTATCATCCAAGCGCACTTGCCTTGTTAACGAAACCATCGACCAAACAGTCACAAGGACAAGCCCTTCATAAAATCAATCAATTATCCGGACTGACCGGAAAGGAAAATTTATAAAGCGTGCGCTACTTGGCTTCTGTGGCCATTTTCCGATGAGAGGCAGCCATATTCCTGTTTGCCTCTGCAGCTTGCTCATAGAAGCGTATCAAGGCACCGGTATGCGCTTTCAGGTCTTCAGCCTGTCTTCCATAGTGGTAGCTTTCTGCTTCATATTGTTCAAGCATTTTTTTCTGCTTCTGCATTTTTTCCTGCATTCTTTGGGCCGTGTCTTCATAGTGCTTGGCCAACGCCTCGTGATCGGCGCTGGTTTTAGCGTTCCGGACAGCCTGGCTCATGTCCATCGGGTGAGGGTCCAACTGCGCGCAGGAAGCCAGTAAACCGAGAACGGCCAGGACTGCGACGAATGTTCTTGTCTGCATGGTGAATCTCCTTACTTAGTTAGGTAAACGTCAGGTGAACGTCAAGTGAGCAAAAGAAAGCAGCGGTTTGTGCTGGTAATTTACATTCACGGCCCCAGCCGGAGCAGTGGCATAGCCTGGAACAGCATTTATCATAGATCAAACCGGCAAAAAGTCCATTAATTTGTCATTGAAAAAGCCAGTGAACGAACAGCGACAAGCTCGCCAACACACTTGGCAACGGCCAGCTGCGAGAACAGCAGCGTACCAGTCAACAAACGACAAACCAATTGCTTGAAGGAACGACACATGATCATGCTTGCATCCATGCGAATTTCCAAAAACTCTATTCGGATCAGGCGTGAATGTCAAGGTGGCAGCGATTTAAAACAGCCCGCCATGCTGCGATAAGGTTTTAGTTTTGGCTGCGCTGGTTTATCATGCATGGCTATATGTTGAAGGAATGTCGCCATGGCAGGGCTGAGCAAAGACACTCCCAAAGCCACTGAAATAAAACTGCACCGGCAATCCAGGTTATTGCAAATCTCTTTTGCAGATGGCAAAACCTTCCGGATTCCGTGTGAATTTCTGCGAGTCTATTCGCCTTCGGCGGAAGTGCGCGGACACAGTCCCGGACAGGAAGTGCTGCAAACCGGCAAGAAAGACGTGAATATCGACCACATCGAGCCGGTCGGCAATTATGCGATTCAACTGAATTTTTCCGATGGCCATAACACCGGCCTGTATTCGTGGGATCTGCTCTACGACTACGGCCTGCAGCAGGATGAAATGTGGCAACATTACCTGCAGCGGATGGAACAAGCGGGTGCGAGCCGTGAACCTTAAAAACTGAATATTCATGACCAAAACTACTCATTTCGGCTTCAATACCGTTCCCGAAACAGAAAAAGCCCGCAAGGTGGCGGGGGTGTTCGATTCGGTCGCCGAGCGCTACAACCTGATGAACGATCTCATGTCGGCAGGCATGCACCGCTGGTGGAAACGATTCGCCGTGGAAGCCAGCGGGGTCAAAGTGGGTGGCCGGGTGCTCGACATTGCCGGCGGCACCGCTGATTTGAGCGCACGGTTCATCGAGCAGGTCGGCGCGAGCGGCGAGGTCTGGCTCACCGACATCAATAATTCCATGCTCACGATCGGCCGCGACCGGCTGCTGGATGAAGGCAGGGCCGCATCGGTGGCGCAATGCGATGCGGAAAAACTGCCTTTCCCCGCTGATTATTTCGATTGCGTGAGCGTGGCTTTCGGTCTCAGGAACATGACCCACAAGGATGCGGCGCTGAAGGAAATGCTGCGGGTGCTGCGCCCCGGCGGCTGCGTCCTGGTGCTGGAGTTTTCCAAGGTATGGAAACCGCTGCAACCCGTTTATGACACCTACTCATTCAAGGTGCTGCCGGCGATGGGCAAGCTCATTGCCAAGGACGAGAACAGCTACCGCTATCTGGCCGAATCTATCCGCGTGCATCCATCGCAGGAAGAATTGAAGCAGTTGATGCAGCAAGCTGGTTTCGAGCGGGTGGAGTATTTCAATCTGGCTGCTGGCGTGGTTGCGCTACACCGCGGTTACAAATTTTAGAGAATCTCTGAGACGATTCCAGGAGGCGGTAGCCACCTGCCCGCTGGCGCCCGTGAGTATGGTCAGCGCCATCATGCGGTAGACCACACTGCGCGGGGCCTTCACATTGACGGCAGGATCAAGCAGCCCCGGAGCAACTGCAACACGCTGCAGCGTTTCGCCGGCCAGCAGGATCGGCCACATGCATGCCAGCCGCTGGCGGATTTCAGAAGACGGAATCGCCATGGTGTAACTCCATCCCTGCTCCAGATGTTCCAGCGCCACTGCGATGAGCCGATGCAACACCGGTCTGAATTTTTCCAGACTGTCCGCGTGCAGCAGATCGGCAGGCTGCAACCCGGCTTCCTGCAGCAGTGATTGCGGCACATAGCAGCGGCCATGATGAAGATCGCGCGCGATATCCTTGACGATATTGGTCAACTGCAAGCCCTTGCCGAAATGCACGCCGACGGCCGACATCCGCGCAATATCCCACTGTGCCATCGCCGGCCGGTGCGCACACACCATCCGGGTCCAGAATTCTCCAACGCACCCCGCAACATAGTAAGTGTACTGATCCAGCTCCTCCAGCGTGGCCAATGCCGTGAGATCCGCCGCCGATTCGCCGGGAAAGCGAGTCAGGTCCATTTCCATCCCCCTGGGCAGCACATCCATCAACCACTGGATGCGTTCCCGATCGCCGGGAGAATACTGCTCGTACAATTTCAGGCAATCTCCCAGCCGCTGCAGCAGCACGTGCTCGGCGGAATCCTTCTGGTGAGGAAGAAGCGCGGCCTGAATTTCCCGGATGGCATCCCATTGAATCTCGCCGCCCTTGAACTGCGCCCGGAACTGGTTCAGATACTCCAGCCGCCGGGAACGGCTGATCAGATCGGTATCGGCGATGGTGTCGGCCGCGCGCGCAAACAGATATGACAATCCCATCTGGTCGCGCACGCCTGCCGGCAGCACGTTGAGCGTGAGATAAAACGAACGGGAGACCTGCTTGAGGATGCCGTGAAGAAGTTCGTGTGTGGCAGGATCGGTATTCAAGGATGGGAAATTCCACAGCCGCTTTTCAATCGGGACGGGCGAACATTACATCCTGCTGCTCTTGCTGGTCAAGAATTGTTGGATCGCTGGGTCTGCTGCCGTCTGGTAGAATATGTCTCCCATAAATCGCCACAAGCCGCGCCGATCGCGCCCGTACCCTCCACGCATAATAATCATGGAAATAGAATTCACACTGGATGGTCAGACGGTACACTGCCCGGAAGGATTCACTGTTACTGGCGCCCTGTTCCATCTCGGCCGACGGAATGTACGAGTGACAGCACGCACTGCTGCCCCACGCTCGCTGTTCTGCGGCATCGGCGTTTGCTGCGATTGCCTGATGCAGATCAATGGACGGGAAAGTGTCCGTGCCTGCACAACGTTGGTGCAGCCCGGCATGCGCGTCGTTTCCGGGCATGGAGCTGCGGCAGTTGTCGCAAACCAGGCATGATCCTAAATCCGGCAGTTGTGATCATTGGCGGCGGCCCCGCCGGCATGAGTGCCGCTGTTGCTGCTGCAACGCAAGGTCTCAGTTGCACCATCATCGATGAAGGTTTCGCTCTGGGCGGCCAGATCTACCGCAAGCCGACCAACCCGGAACGCGCGCCGGCGCCGCATCCGCGCGGGGAGCAACTGCGCACCGAAGTAGCGAAGCTCGCACAGCATATCCAGGTACGCAGCGGTGACAACGTCTGGGGCATCTTCGATGAACTGCGCGTTGCTGTCACCTCCCCTGACGAACACACCGAACTGCTCCAGCCACAGGCACTCATCCTCGCCCCCGGCGCGCACGAACTGGTGCCGCCTTTCCCGGGCTGGACATTACCCGGTGTAATGACGCCGGGCGCAGCGCAGACACTCATAAAGACCATGGGGGTCGCTCCCGGCAAGCGGGTGCTGCTCGCCGGCACCGGCCCATTCCTGCTCGCGGTAGCGTGTCAACTGATCGATGCGGGGGTGCACGTGGTCGCGGTACTGGAAGCATCATCGCGTCCAGCCTGGCTCAGTCTGCCGCTGCATGGATTCCGCACCCCGGAAATCCTCGCCGAAGGACTCGCTTATCTCAGCAAGCTTGACCGCGCGCACGTCCCGGTGCGCTATGGCCGTATCGTCGTCGCTGCCCAAGGCGAGACTGAACTCAATGCAGTCGAGCACGCCCCCGTTGATGCGGAATGGTTTCCCGACAACAACCGCATCGAAACCGAGCAAGTGGATACGCTGCTAGTGGGCTACGGTTTTGTGCCGCGCGTCCAGTTGGCACAAATGGCCGGATGCAATCTCGAATTACGTCCTGACGTCGGCGGGTGGATTCCGGTACGCGACCGCAATCTTGCGACCAGCGTTACCGGTGTTTTTGCTGCAGGCGACGGTGCCGGTGTTGCCGGCTCCCTGGTCGCAGCGTTCGAAGGACAGCTTGTGGGAATGGCTGCTGCCCGGTTTCTCGGCGCAATCAACGAGGCGACGTTTACTGCCGCACGCGACCCGATCGAGCAAGAACTCGCCCGTCTGAAGCCTCTGCGTCGCGCACTGGACAAAATCTCGGCGCTGCAGCCGGGCCTCATGTCGCTGGTACGCGACGACACCCTGGTTTGCCGCTGCGAAGAGGTGACCTGGCGCGAGGCGCGCGAGGCCGTATGCGCCGGGTCAACCACCTACCGCAGCCTCAAGATGACTTCACGCGCCGGCATGGGCGCCTGCCAGGGACGTTTCTGCTGGCCCTTTCTGTCACGTCTGGTCGCGGCCGAAGCAAAATGTTCGCTGGCGGATATCGGCCCGCCGAGCGCACGCCCGCCGCTGGGGCCGATAACACTTGGGGCGCTTGCCCCGGAAGCACGGGACAAGTAACGGCCATGACCAACACTGCGGATGTGGTTGTCATTGGCGGCGGCGTGATCGGCGCGAGCATCGCCTTTGCGCTGGCGCGGCGCGGCGCCTCGGTCACGCTGCTCGATGCCTCAACTCCCGGTCGCGCGACCTCCGCCTCGGCGGGCGGGCTCTGGTCGCTGGGTGAATCGCTGGGCCTTGGCTGCGGCGTGATCCTGCACACCGCGCAACAGGGTGCCGGCGACGGACCGGCACCGTTGCCACGCATCTTCATGGATTTTCTGTGGGCAAGCAATCTGCGCTTCCCCTCGCTCGCGGCCGAACTGCGGACACTTTGCGGAATCGATATCGAAGCCGAAGCAGCAACCGGGCTGTTGTATCTGGTCTATGACGAGGAACAGGAGCGCCATGCCAGCCGCATTATCGAATGGGCTGGCAGCGATCATGGAGCAGTAGAGAAATGGACGCCACAACACATCCGCGACAGAGATCCGTTGATTACTCACGACCTGCGCAGTGCCATTCATTTTCCCGGCGACAATCAGGTGAATCCGATGCTGCTGACCGAGGCACTCAAGCGAGGAGCCTGCGCCAAGGGCGCGCGCTTCATTGCCGAGGCGCGCGTATGCGCATTGCGCTGCAGCAACGGACGCGTTGTCGCGGTCGAATCGGACAAGGGCACCATTGCCTGCGGCGCAGTAGTCAATGCGGCCGGTGCCTGGGGTGCCCAGATTGCCCGACTCGCCGGCATCGAAATCCCGATTCAGCCGGTGCGCGGACAAATCATCTGCACTGAAGCGCTGCAACCGGGAACACTGCGGGCTAACCTGAGCACGCGTGATTGCTATATCCTGCAGAAAGCACACGGCGAGGTCATCATCGGCAGCACCACGGAATACTGTGATTTCAACACCGAAGTCCGCTACGAGGACATGTGCAGTCTGGCAGCGGGTGCGATCCGTGCCATACCCGCTTTGCGCAATGTGACACTCAAGCGCGCGTGGGCGGGGCTTCGTCCCGGCACACCCGATGAACTGCCTATCCTCGGACCTGCTGCGGAACTGGAAAATTTCTTCCACGCCACCGGCGGCTTCCGCACCGGGATTGTGGCAGCGCCGCTCACCGGCGAAGTAGTGGCAGCGAGTGTGCTGGGACAGACGCCGAAATTCCCGATTGAACCATTCCTGGCAAGCCGGTTCCAAAGAATTTACGTTTGACTGGAACGCCAGCGCCGAGGATACCTCAGGCTATATAGTTGATTTTTTGCCTTTCTTTTTGCTAGAGGACGAGAGGCACGGATTCATGCAAAGGAGAATTGAAGTGACTGTTTTACGGAAACACTTGCGCGTGCTGGGTGTGCTGCTGGCTTTATGCTGCATTCCAGCAAGCGCGTGGGCTCACTCAGGAGGAGATCACCCTCTCATCAACGCGGCCGGGCGGGGCGATCTCTCCCAGGTCAAGGCGCTGCTCGCAGCCAGGGTCGATGTGAACGACGATGCGGGCCGTGGCATCACCGCGTTAATGGTAGCATCGCAAAACGGTCACCGCTCAATAGTGCAAGCATTGCTCGCAGCCAAGGCCAATGTAAACATCAAGACCCGCAATGGCGACACACCATTGATTGCGGCGACGCAGAATGGCCACGAAGAGGTGGTGCAACTGCTCAAGAAGGCGGGCGCCAGGTAACACGAGAGGAGCATCACTTCTTGGAGACTGCTGAACAAGATACGCCAAATTCACTGCAGGCGTAATTTCGCCGCTGCTTCTGGTAAAATGGTGCCATGGCGCGTCAGCCCAGCCCGATGAACTTCTTTTTTTATATTCAACAACGCTTTATGAGGAGTACATGCTTTGCATGAAATTCTGCAATACCTGAAACAACACGGTGAACGGCTCGACTCGGAGATCGCTAATGACACAGGCATCCCGCTTGCGAAAGTGCGCCTTGATGTATCAAGCCTGACCGCCAGCGGTGAGCTGATTATGTGCCACTCGATCCGGTTTGAGAAAGGCAAGAAAAGCGAGGGTATGCTCTATCGGGTGGCGGGATATATTCCACCACTATCCCCGGGCAGAAAACCGAAAGCGTAGCGGCAAGCCGGTAACAGGCCGTTCGCTCATGCCAGTTGCAACAGGGGCGATGCCGAAACACCCGTAGTGACAATCTCCGCACTACGGGCACCTCTACTTGACCAATAAATTACTTGGTCTTGCTGTTTGCCAGTACGTATTCCGCCAGACGATCCGCCGGCTCGCCCGTAATATTAGGGAAGGCAGCCATGGACATGCTGCCTGTCTGCACCTTCTTGATGATGGCGGCTTTATTTGCCATCGCAGCGCTCACCAGCATCACGCTACCATCGGTATTTGGCTTATGGCATTTGGTGCAGTTCAGGTTGAATATGTCCTCTCCGCTGGCAGTTGGCGGCGGCGTGTAATTATCGGTTTTGGTGCAGCCAACCAAACCTACCACTGCAATAGCGGCTAATAATAAAGTTACTTGTTTCATTTTTACGCTCCAGTTCATTTTCCCAAGAATACGAATTCCAAAGTTACTCTACAATCCACCGAGGGCGAACATTACATCCTGCCGCTCCCAACGGTCAAGATATTGTAATCGCCAAACCGATATTTCTGGATAAAAACTAGAAAAGTTTGACTATTGGGACGCCGATGATACTTTGCGAACCAGTGAATCGCGCTGAACGGGCGAGGCAGCCTTCGTCCGTCGGTATGTCAGAGATATCTGGTAATCACCTACCGCTCGGCAACAGAGGAAATTCACAATGCATGATTGAAAGACAATGAATTTAAATTCTAGCAGCCTGTCGGACTTAACCGGCCAATAATGAAATGCGATAACCACGTTCAATTCATTCAACCATAAGGCTGCCATGAGCAATTTTCGCCCGATAGACCGCACGACTGGATTTCTGCTGCCACCCTCGGTGGACGAATGGCTGCCTGAGCGTTACCTGGTGTGCTCTTCGAGGTGGAAGTGATCGATAAGCTCGGCCTGTCCGGCATGACCCGCGCCTACCGGGGCTCAGCCTCCTACCACCCGGCGCTGCTGCTCGGACTCCCGGTGTACGGCTACGCCACCAGCATGTTCTCCAGCCGCAAGATCGAACGTGCCACCCATAACTCGGTCGCCTTCCGCTTCATCGCCGCCAACAGCTCCCGGCCACGATACCCTGGCCACCTTCCGGCGCCGCTTTCTCAAGGACATTGAGCGGCTGTTCGTGGCTGCGCGAGCCTGGCTCAGCCCGCCACTTCGCGCCGGCGCTGGTCGAGCGTGGCGAGCAGCTTGTCGTAGGGCTCGACAAACTTGCGGATACCCTCTTCCTCGAGCTGGCGGGCGACCTCGTCCAGGTCGATGCCGAGGGCGCTCAGCGCCAGCGGCAGCGCACGCGCGGTCTCGATGCCGTCCTCGAGGCGCGCCGCCGGGTTGCCGTGATCGCGATAAGCGGCCACAGTTTCGAGCGGCAGGGTGTTGACGGTATCGGGGCCGATCAGTGGCTCGACGTACTTCACGTCACTATAGGCTGGATCCTTGGTGCCGGTCGAGGCCCACAACAGCCGTTGCGTTCGCGCACCTTGGCGCGCAAGCGCTTGCCAGCGCGTTTCCGCCTCGATCCCCTTGTACGCCTGATACGCGAGACGCGCGCTCGCCACTGCTGCCTGCCCGCGCAGCGTCCGCGCTTCTCCCGCCCCGAGCTGGTCGAGCCGTTCGTCCACCAGCGTGTCGATGCGGGAAAGAAAGAAGCTCGCCACCGATGCCACCCGCCCGAGCGGCGCGCCGACCCGCACCCGGTCCTCGAGACCGGCCATCCATGCCGCGGCGACCTCGCGGTAGCGCGCGACACTGAAGAGCAGCGTAACGTTGACGTTCACGCTCGCGGCGACGAGGGCGCGGATCGCTGGCAGACAGGCGCGCGTCGCCGGTATTTTGATCATGACGTTCGGCCGCTCGAGGGCAGCCCACAGGCGCTGCGCCTCGGCGATCGTGGCGCTGGTGTCGCCTGCCAGATGCGGCGAGACCTCAATGCTCACGAAGCCGTCGCCGCCCTGCGTCTCCTCGTACAGCGGCCGGAACAGGTCGGCGGCGCGCATGATGTCCTCGAGCGTAAGCGCCTCGTATAGTGCCGCGGCCGGGAGCCCACGGCGCGCGAGCTCCCGGATCGGCACCACGTACTCGGGACCGCTGGTAATCGCCTTCTCGAAGATCGCCGGGTTCGAGGTCACGCCGGCGAGGCCGTCCTCGCGGATCAGGCGTTCGAGCCCGCCGTTTTCGATCAGGTCGCGCTGGATGTAGTCGAGCCACACGCTCTGGCCGATCGCGCGCAGGCGCAGCAGGGGGTTGGCGGCCATCAGTCGCTCCGGTGTGCGTGCGGCCATTTCCACTCGCGGATCTCCGGCATGTCCTGCCCATGCGCGCGGATGTAATGCCAATGCTCAGTGAGTTTGTCGCGCACGAACTGCTTGAGATACGCGGCCTTATAGCCCAACGTGGGTACACGGTCGATCACATCCGAGACCAGGTGGAAGCGGTCGAGGTCGTTGAGCACGGCCATGTCGAACGGTGTGGTGGTCGTGCCTTCCTCCTTGTAGCCGCGCACGTGCAAGTTCTTGTGGTTGGTGCGCCGGTAGGTGAGCCGGTGGATGAGCCACGGGTAGCCGTGGTAGGCGAAGATGACCGGTTTGTCGGTGGTGAACAGCGTGTCGAAGTCGCGGTCGGAGAGCCCGTGCGGGTGCTCTTCCTTCTGTTGCAAGGTCATCAGGTCCACGACGTTGACCACCCGCACCTTGAGCTGCGGCAGATGCTGGCGCAGCAGGTCCACGGCGGCGAGTGTTTCCAGGGTCGGCACGTCGCCGGCGCATGCCAGCACCACGTCCGGTTCACCATCCTGATCGTTGCTCGCCCATTCGAAGATGCCGATGCCGGCGGCGCAGTGCTTGATGGCGGCGTCCATGGCGAGCCACTGCAGCTGCATCTGTTTGCCGGCAACGATCACGTTGACGAGGTTGCGCGAGCGCAGGCAGCGGTCGGTGACGCACAGCAGCGTGTTCGCGTCCGGCGGCAGGTACACGCGGATCACGTCGGCCTTCTTGTTCACCACGTGGTCGATGAAGCCCGGATCCTGGTGCGAGAAGCCGTTGTGGTCCTGGCGCCAGACGTGCGAGGTGAGCAGGTAATTGAGCGAGGCGATGGAACGCCGCCACGGAATCTCGTTGCACACCTTGAGCCACTTGGCGTGCTGGTTGAACATCGAGTCCACGATGTGGATGAACGCCTCGTAGCACGAGAACAGCCCGTGCCGGCCGGTGAGCAGATAGCCTTCGAGCCAGCCCTGGCAGGTATGCTCGGAGAGGATTTCCATCACCCGTCCGTCCGGGGCCAGATGCTCGTCCTCCGGCAGGCGCTCGGCGAGCCAGGTGCGGTCGGTGACTTCGAACAGCGCACCGAGGCGGTTGGAGGCGGTCTCGTCCGGGCCGACGACGCGGAAGTTGCGCGCTTCAGCGTTACGCTGCATCACGTCGCGCAGGAAGCTGCCCATGATCCGCGTCGCTTCGGCGGTCACCGCGCCGGGCTGCGGCACGCTGACGGCGTAATCGCGGAAGTCCGGCAGGCGCAAATCCTTGAGCAGCAGGCCGCCGTTGGCGTGCGGGTTGGATCCCATGCGGCGCGCACCGTGCGGCGCGAGCGCCGCGATCTCCGGACGCGGCACGCCGTGCTCGTCGAATAGTTCCTCGGGCCGGTAACTCTTCAGCCATTGCTCGAGCAGCTTCAGGTGCCCCGGATTGCTGGCGGTGTCGGCGAACGGCACCTGGTGCGAGCGCCAGGAGTCCTCAGTCTTCTTGCCGTCGACTTCCTTCGGCCCGGTCCAACCCTTGGGGGTCTTGAGAATAATCATCGGCCAGCACGCGCGTTCGGCGCTGCCGTTAGTGCGCGCCGCGCGTTGGATCACGCGGATTTCTTCGGTCACGGCATCCAATGTTGCCGCCATCTGACGATGCATGGCTTCCGGTTCCGATCCTTCGACAAAGTACGGCCGGTAACCGTAACCCACGAACAGCGCTTCGAGCTCCGCGCGCGGGATGCGCGCCAGCACCGTGGGGTTGGCAATCTTGTAGCCGTTGAGATGCAGGATCGGCAGTACCGCGCCGTCGCTGGCGGGATTGAGGAACTTATTCGAATGCCAGGCGGCGGCAAGCGGCCCGGTCTCGGCCTCGCCGTCGCCCACGACGCAGGCAACAATCAGCTCAGGGTTGTCGAAGGCGGCGCCGAAAGCGTGTGACAGCGCGTAGCCGAGCTCGCCGCCTTCGTGGATTGAGCCGGGCACCTCGGCCGTGACGTGGCTGCCAATGCCGCCGGGAAACGAGAACTGGTGGAACAGCCGTTGCATGCCTTCGGCGTCGCGCGAGATATTCGGATACTGCTCGCTGTAGCTGCCATCGAGCCAGGTGCTGGCGACCAGCGCCGGGCCGCCGTGACCTGGGCCGGCGATGTAGATCATGTCGAGGTCGTACTTGTTGATGACGCGGTTCAGATGCGCGTAGATGAAGTTGAGTCCCGGCGTCGTGCCCCAGTGGCCGAGCAGCCGGGGCTTTACGTGCTCGGGCTTGAGCGGCGCCTCGAGCAGTGGATTGTCGAGCAGATAGATCTGTCCCACCGAGAGATAATTGGCCGCGCGCCACCAGGCGTCGAGCCGTGCGAGTTCCTCGGATGCGGCTGCGGACGGTTCGATGGCACCAGTCTTCGTTGTCGCTTTCATTGTATTTCTCCTTGTTTACACCGTTATGGCGGCGAGCGCTTCCTGGGCGAGAATGCGGGCCTCGTCTACCGGAATCACCCACGCCTCGATGTAGCTGTCCGTGTCACTGATACGGCCTTCGCGGCCAACGGCGGCGGCGTTGGCGGCAGCATCGAGCCGGATGCCAGCCCAGTCCAGGCCTTCGAGTATGCCGGCGCGCACAACAGCGGCGTTCTCGCCGACCCCGCCGCCGAACAGGATGGCATCTGCGCCGCCCAGCACCGCCAGATAGGCGCCGAGGTACTTGCGCGCGCGATAGCGGTAGAGCTCTACCGCCAGGCGTGCGCGTGGATCATCCGCGGCGAGCAGTTTACGCATGTCGCCGCTCAGCCCCGAGATGCCGAGCAGCCCGGAACATTCGTTGAGCAGCCGCTCCATGTCCTCGGTGCTCAGGCCTTCTACGCGCTGCAGAAAGGTGACGAGCCCCGGATCGACATCGCCGCTGCGCGTCGCCATCACCAGCCCCGCGAGCGGCGAGAATCCCATGGAGGTGTCGAGCGGGCGGCCACAGTCGATCGCCGTCACCGAGCAACCGGCACCAAGCTGGAACGAGATCACCCGTCCGCCGTCCGGAACGTCCGGGCGCAATTCGCGCCACCGCGACCAAAGTGCCTGGTGCGCCAGCCCATGAAAACCGTAACGATGTAGCGCGTGTTTTTGGGCGAGTGCATGCGGGACGGCATAGGTACGTGCGACTTCCGGTAAAGCTGTAAAAAATGCGGTATCAAACACCGCGACCTGCGCGACGCCCGTCCCCAATACCTCGCGCGTTGCGCGTATCCAGCGCAACGCGGTCGGGTTGTGCAATGGCGCGAGCGGTGTCAAGTATTCAATCTCCCGCTCCACTTCCTGGTCGAGCAAACAGGATGTAGTGAAGTGCGCGCCGCCATGCACTACGCGATGCGCCACTGCGGCTACTGCCGTGAGTCCATGCGTCTTCTGCACAAATTCGCGCAGCACCGCCTGGGGTTCGCTGCTGTCAAGCGCATGACGCACGTTTGCCAGCTCTGTTAGCGTGTCGCCGTGGTAGGTAAACGCTGCCAGACGGATGGAGGAACTGCCGCTATTGACGGTCAAAACAGTCATGGGGCCACTGTGAGGGCATGGCGCCTTGCAGGCAAGGTATATTTTTCCCGGGTTATTTTTCTGGACTGACCACCAGTACGTCGCATGCCGTCTCGTAAAGAACATGCTTGGTGACGGAACCGAACAGTGCTTCGTCCAGTTCCGTTTCTCCGCGCTTACCGATGACGATCAGGTCGGCGTTGAGAGATTGCGCTTTGTCCCGAATCACGGCGGGCGGGTGGCCATGCTCGATGCTGGAAGTCACGCGAGTATCGCCAGGCGCGCAATCTGCGATAATTTCCTCCATAGCGCGATGGGTATCATCCAGCATCTTGGCGCGGTATGATTCAATTGTTTTCTCGCTTAATTCGGCCTGCCACCACATTCTATCTCTGAACGGCATTTCGACTACGTGCAGCACTTGAATCGGTGTTTGCGGTGCAACTTTCAATGCCATATGCAGCGCCAGTCTGGAGGGCTGTGAGAAATCCACTGGCACCAGCACACGTCTATATTGATCCATCGGTTCCTGTTTTACGATCAACAGCGGACGTTGCCCCTTAAGTAGCGTTTTGGACACGGTAGTACCGAGAAAAAGTTCCTGAACAAAGTTTTCACCCTGATCGCCAATCACAATCAGGTCGGCGTGATGAAATTCCGCATAGCGATTGATCTCAACGTGGGCCCTGCCAATCGCAACATGATGCTTGACGGCCATGCCACTCTTGGCCAATGCTTCCGCCAACCTTTGCAGCATTGAATTAATCCGGTTGTATAGCATCTGTTCCGTTTCCAATGGAGTATCGATCAACAAGTGCTTGAAGGCTTCGAGCGAAAGAGTTGGCAGCACATGCAATAAATGCAACTCCGCGCCATGCTCCACCGCCAGGCGTACGGCACGTTGTACCGCTCGATTAGCACGTGACGAAAAATCCGTGGTGGCGACAATGCGTTGAATTTTTTCCATAGTCTATGTTCCTCATAACAAGATGCTATTCAGAAAACCAAATTTTTCCAAGATATGTTGCATCAAGCTGGTCTATTTTCTCAACACTGTGACTTCACTAAGAATAGTAGCATTGAGCGGTCTTGCTCATTGCATGAGGAAGTTCCTTCAGAGGCAAAGGTCAGGTAATCTCGAGCCCGCGTATAGCTGGGTAATTTCCTCCGCGAAGCGCTGTTCTATAGCTGAACGTTTCAGTTTCATGGTGGGTGTAATAAGGCCATTTTCGACGCTCCACGGTTCCAGCGTCAGATACACGGCACGCACTCGTGCATACCTGGGAAAGCCGCGCAGGGCAGCCTTGATCTTGGATAAGGCGGCGGTCTGCGCGGCTGAATGCGCCAGCGATTCGGATTCGTTCATTTTCAGGCCAAGACTGGCCGCAAGTTTCTCCCATTCGCGCCGGTTCAGCACCAGGAGCGCAGCCAGGCAGGGTCTGCCTTCGCCCACCACCATCGCCTGGTCGAACAGCGGTTCCTGGACGATAGCCATCTCCAGATCGGCGGGCGGGACTTTTTCCCCGCTGGATGTCACCAGAATTTCCTTGAGGCGGCCGCAGATGAACACATGGCCGTCCGTGATGCGCGCTTGATCGCCGGTGTGCAGCCAGCCGTCAGGGTCAATCGCCGCACGGGTGGCTTCCGGCCTGTTCCAGTAACCGAGCATGGTGCCGGGGCTGCGCGCCAGCAGTTCGCCAGCGTCGCCAATGCGGATTTCCACCCCCGGCAATGCCGTACCGACCGAATCCGGAATGTTGTCCCCCAGACGGTTGGCAGTCAGCACCGGGGAAGCTTCAGTCAGTCCGTAGCCTTGCACCAGCGGCAACCCCAAGCCGATGAAACAGCGAGAAATCTCGCCGTAGAGCGGACCCCCGCCGCTCACCGCGAGCCGCAGCCGGCCACCGAGACGCGCCAGAACCCTGTCCGCCACCAGGCGGCGCAGTACCGGCCAGGCCAGACGCTGCCACCAAGAAGGCTGAGTATACCGGGCCTGCATGGCGGCAAAGCGCTGCCAGCCGATGGCTACCGTCCAGCCGAACAGCAGCCTGGCGAGCGGGCTTTTTTCCTGTAACTGCTGACGCACTCTGGTATGGACGCTTTCAAAAATCTGCGGTACTGCGATCAGCACGCTGGGGCGGACGATGGTCAAATCCTCTGCCAGATTCTTGAGCGAGCGCGCATAGGCCACGCTGCTGCCCGCCATGATTGGCACATAGTAGCCGACAGTGCGCTCGAAGGCATGCGAAAGCGGCAGAAAGGAAAGATAAACATCTTCGCGGTAGCCGGGTATTGCCTTAAGGAAACGCTGATTTATTGACTTGTGACATGAGCATCCGGAGTCGGGGGAATTTTTGATTCCTTTTACAAAACCAAGCGACCGGATTTTTAATAAATTGA
>JAYUYT010000094.1:0-4676 GCA_043752345.1 Nitrosospira sp. | reverse complement strand
GCGGGTTACCCATGCGTTGAACCTGACGGAACTGGCCCGAGGATATACTGGATAGCGGCGAGCGGCGCACTGTCGTGCCGGGGCGTGAAGTTGTGCCCCAAATACCAATTGTTGCTGCGGGTGAACTTGGCAATTCAACCGTGCCGGTTTGGGTGAGCATAGCAACTGGCACTTCGATCGCTAAAGAATTAACTGCGAAGCCGGAAATCATATCCGATGCAAAATTTTGAACAGAGGCATCCTGTGCGGGAGTAAGTATCGGGGGTATATGGGTGTTGAACGTGTCGAAAGCACCTCCGAGGTCAATCCAGAAAGCATCGTCCGTGGTTCCGGCAAATGACTTCACCCCATCAGCAAGGCTATATGTAGCCGCATCGAAAAGCGCTACATAATCCATCGTACGCGGGCCGGCGTTGGCAGGCACAGCGTATCTAGGCGCACCTGTACTGAGTATCTGGCTGGAGACCGGCTTGCCGCCGGAATAAGTAATTTTAGTTAACGTGTAGGTCTGGCGTGTACCCAGGCCAGCATCATCAAAGTCGTTTATCCTGGGTGGGACGATGGGAGTACCCGGAGTTACAGGTGCAGGAGAATTGGCCGGGGCGTTGATGCCCGAACCGGCACCTACATAGGCTTGGAATACCTGGGGCAAACGCTGTTCAGTTTGGAAGCGGAATTGGAAACCGATATCTTCGACAGCGTCGTGATTATTATCGATCTTGATCTCGTAAATAATGTCAGGATCGAATGGAAAATAGTTAGGGCCATTGGCCGGCTCCAGTAAAGGATCAACACCGAGGATCATTGTTATTTTCGGTGTCCCGACGTCATAGCTACGGAAAGCGTAAATATCTGTTATATCGGCTTTGTGATCGAGCGCGGTAATCGGCGCTTCGCGGTGACTGGCGGCGTGCGCAAGGCTGGTGCTGGCCAGCGCCAGGATTAACAGGGTGCGTTGCATGATATCCTCCTTGGATTGGGTTGGAGGCGCACAACGCACCTCCTGTTGGCATTACGCAGGCGGCGGTGGTATTGGATGCAGAGAGTCGAAGTTATTTCAGTGCCGATCACAGCAGCGTTATTTTTTGGCGTTGGGCTGAATGAAATGAAACCCAACGTAATCACCAGCTATGTTGGGTTTGCTCGGCCAACTAAAAAAATACGGGTAGGATTAATTTGTGGGCGAAAAAAATACCATCAACCGGTTGGGCAGCCAGTCGATATTGCCGGGAAACGGGCCGGACGGAAATGCGACGTGGCCACCGGTGTCGGGTTGCTCCAGTGTGACAGTGCTTGAAACTTCAGCGGAGCTTGGCAACGCTGAGGCAGGTAGGAAAGGGTCATTTTTTGCGTTTATGACGAGCGTGGGGACAGCGATGAATCCCAGCAATGGTTTACTGGAGGCTTTGAACCAGTAATCATCGGCGTCGATGAACCCATGTAGCCGCGCGGTAACGAGGGAATCGAATTCACGAAAAGTGGTGGCAGCGGCGATGGCATCAGAGTCGAGCAGGCCGGGGAATTGCTCAGCTTTGTGCAGTGCTTTGGTTTTGAGCGAGGAAAGAAAACGCGAGGTGTAGACGCTGCGATTAAAACCCTGGTCGAGTGCGTTACCAGCGGCGGTTAAATCCAGTGGGGCGGAAACGGCGGCGGCGCGCGCCACCAAGCTGCGTGCCGATTCGCCGGATTCGCCCAGCCATTTCAGTAAGGCGTTGGCACCGAGCGAGACGCCGACTGCGTAAATTGGCGTGCCGGGATGAAGTGATTTGATGTGGCGCAGAATGCGTTCGATTTCTGCGCTGTCGCCTGCGAAATAGGCGCGCGGCAGACGGTTGTTTTCGCCTGAGCATCCGCGAAAATTCGCGACAGCGCCGTTCCAGCCGCGCGCTTTTACGCTGTGCATCAAGTTCTGCGCGTAGTGGCTGGCCGAGCTACCTTCGAGGCCGTGGAATAGCACGACGATGGGCGCGTTCGCGTTGCCGTCTACCCAGTCAAAATCCAGAAAATCCCCGTCGTCGAGTTCGAGCCGTTCGCGTCGGTAATCGGCGTAGGGTGCGGTGATGAAGAGATTGGTGTAAATGGTTTGCAGGTGGCCGCCCGGGAGCCAGGCGGGAGCTGCATAAAGTTCCAGCTTGGCAGGTTCGGTCGGAGCCGCAAAAACGGGCATGACCGCCATGATGAATGCCCCGGCGAAGGCAATGCAAGTGCGACGCATCAACGGTGCGGGTGGACTATGGTGCCACCGCGAATGAACAGCATACAGCCAGCCTCCGAGGTAAGCCAGCCGTGCGGTTTACCGCGCGGCGCAAAGTGATAGTCACTGCTGCGGCACAGTACGTCGTTGATGGTGATATCGCCTTCCAGCACTAGAGCTTCCTCGTCAAGCGTGTGTTCGTGCGGAGGGATGCGGCTACCTGCTGCCATGCGCAGCAGGTAAGAATGCTGGTCACCATCCTGACGCAGTAGTTTGAATTCTACGCCGGGCAGTAGATGTACCCATTCGCCTTCTTGGCTGTGTACAAAAATGTAGCCCGGGCTGAGCGCGTGGATACGCTGAAAAAGTTGTTCCCGTATCCGCGCGGTGGCGCTCGCTGTGGGAGTGTCGGGTGGCGTTGCGGCGGCCATGGCTTCGATCAATGTAGTGTCGAGAGTGGGAGGAGGGGTGTCGTGTTTTTTCATGTTGAGCCTCATGCCTGATAAAGGGCGATGCGCAGGGTGTTTTGCGCACGTTTGAGATGGGATTTGACTGTGCCGAGCGGTAGCCCAGCCTGGTCGCTGATTTCTTGATGCGATAGATCTTTATAAAAAGCCAGCCCCACCATTTGTCGCTGTACCGGGGTGAGTGTGGCGAGCGCACGTCCGAGCGCGCCGGACTGTTCCGCATGCATCAACTGGTCGAGTGGGGAGCCATCGGGGCAAGATACGCTGTCAAGATAAACTTCTGGATCTGGGCAGTACGCTATGCGATCCAGTCGCCGCAGTGCATCGAGCGCGCGGCTGCGTGTTATCACCAAAAGCCAGGCCAGCGGCTGGCCGCGTGCACTGTCGTAATGTGCCGCGCCACGCCAGACTTGCCAAAAAGTTTCCACGCAGATATCTTCTGCCAGATCGCGACGCCCCGCAATGCGCAGTGCCAGAGCGTAGACGCGCGATAGGGTATGGTCGTAAAAATGCGCGAGCGCGGCTTCGTCACCTGTCGCCATGCGCTGGATCAACTGGGTCAGCAATGCGCACTGTACGTCTTCATTAGTGGCATGTTTCTTGTGTGTCAACCCGTCTAGCATACGGGGGCGTGCCGGTCAAAAATTGGAATCATGTTGTGTCTCATTGTGTCGACTACATTATCTAATACGCAGGCCGCGCCGAACTGGATGCACTCACTGCGTAATTGAGGACATGACGCAGCGTTCTGAGTTGTGAAAGATGCAGTGTTTTAGCTGGGCAGCGAATAATATTTTGCCGCGCAACCCAGTGCGGTGTGGTGTGTGCTAGGCCAGCCCGAGACAGGGTCGCGATTGTAGCTGGAAATCCAGCGTGTGGGTTTGCTGACTCCAGCGACATCATCGGCGAGGGTGCGCTGTATCTGGCGGATGAGCCATTTTTAGTATGAATTCGTCGTCAATCTTGCCAAGTGTGCAATCAAACCCTCATACCTACTAGTGTTTGAGGCGAGGATAGGAAATTTAACCACGCAAGTCAAATTAAAGCCTTGTCAATGAGGAATGAGACTGAAGCGAACAAACTGGGATTTTAACAAACTGAGAGCATGTTAAAAAATCAAATTCCTCTCTCTTTTGTCACCGATATACGAATCACAAGCGGGTTAGCACAATAAAATCATCAGTTGGACAAAATGCGGTACCCAATTGCTAATGTCGATTTTGCTGATAGTGATTTCCTTATAGGATGTATCGGAGAAAAATTTGATGATTGCTAAGCCTTTGAGCGTCTCCTCTTATATTTGCATTGCCATAAATGCTTACAATCGTGTACTCTCACAATCAATTTGTTGTGCCGAGTTAGTTTAAGCATTCTCCAATGATGTTGTTATTTTGCCAAGCTGGATAATTCATAGTTATTCATGTGGATAGCCACTTCTGTTCTTGTATGTTGATATTTCTGTAATACAAAATCCCGTGCAAGCATTGGGCTATGTCGAATACAATTGGATATATTGTTGTTCCAAGGATGCGGTTTTAAGGAAGTATGAAAGATACTTAGAGATATTTTGTAAAAGGTAAGATTGTCGCCTGCCTTTAGGTTTCTTAAAATATGGTTGCAGCTTTAAAATCCGAGTGCAAGTGCTGAAACCATGACCATCAACTACTACCATGCCTAGATTATATTGGACCTAATGCCATGCCAAAAAAAATAATTCCAATTATAGATTATCGTCATTCTAGGGCAGTTCCAGTTATTCCTGCTGTTATAGAAGAGCCAAATGGACTTATCGGTGACGCGTTTGGGCGCCCATTACAGGATTTGCGCATTTCACTCACAGATCGTTGCAATTTCCGATGCGTATATTGCATGCCTGTAGAGGCATTCGGCAAAGATCATGTATTTATGCCACGGGCTTCAATGATGACTTTTGAAGAAATCACTCGCGTCGCACAAATTTTCGTTAATCATGGCGTTCAGAAAATCCGCCTTACGGGTGGTGAGCCCCTATTGCG
>JAYUYT010000093.1:0-11448 GCA_043752345.1 Nitrosospira sp. | reverse complement strand
GTTCGATGAAATAGGGCGCGATGCGGAAGCCGCCATTGGCAAAGGTCGTGTAACCCACTGCCATCTGCATTGGTGTCACCGATCCCGCACCCAATGCCATGGTCATGTAAGGTGGGTGCATGCTGGGGTCGAAGCCAAAACGGGAGATGTAATCCTGCGCATACTGGACGCCAATGGCCTGGAGAATACGAATCGATACCATGTTCTTGGATTTGGCAAGTGCTACACGCATGCGTAACGGCCCCTCGTACTTGCTCTCAAAATTTCTTGGCTCCCACGCTTTGCTGCCTGTTTCAGCAGCACTAAAGGAAATCGGCGCATCGTTGATGACAGTTGCCGGGGTAAAACCCTTTTCCAGCGCAGCGGAATAAATAAAGGGCTTCAGACTGGAGCCCGGTTGACGCCAAGCCTGCGTGACGTGGTTGAATTGATTGCGGTTGAAATCAAATCCACCTACCAGCGCGCGAATCGCTCCATCTTGCGGATCGATTGAAACCAACGAAGCCTCGACCTGAGGAAGCTGCACAATTTGCCATATTCCTTTCTCGTTCTTCTGTACCCGGATCAACGCCCCGGGACGGATACGTTGACCGGGAGCTGCCGTTTCGGCGAGGAACTTATGCACGAATTTGAGACCATCGCCAGTGACCTCGATGTTCTCTCCCCCTCTGCGGTAAGCATGCACGGATTTGGAGTCGGCGGTCAGCACCACGGCAGCATAAATGTCATCGCTGTCGACCGCATCCTGCAGCACATTCTCCAGCGCCTCCTCTTGATTGGTAGCATTTTTCAGCAAATTGACGACTGTTTCCGGGCCGCGATAGCCGCGACGCCGGTCATAATCCATTACGCCTTGGCGCAGAGCTTGGTAGGCCGCTAACTGGTCCAGTTGCCGCACAGTTGTATAGACTTTGAAACCTCTGGTATAGGTTTCTTCCTGATAACGGTCATAGACCGCTTGACGCACCATCTCAGCCACATAATCCGCGTGTATCGCAAATTCTTGTGATTTGCGCTTGATCCGTAGCGACTGCTCTCCGGTTTCCTTGAATTCCTGGTTGGAGATATGGCCGAGTTCGTGCATGCGTCGTAGTACATAGAGTTGCCGTGTCTTGGCGCGCTTGGGATTGGTTATCGGGTTATATTGCGAAGGTGCTTTGGGCAGGCCCGCCAGCATGGTGGCTTCAGCCAGGTCAATATGATCCAGAGTTTTGCCGAAGTAGGCCTGTGCTGCCGAAGCGAAACCATAGGCACGCTGACCGAGATAAATCTGGTTGATGTAGAGCTCGAGGATTTCATCCTTGCTCAAGCTGTGTTCAATCTTGAATGCAAGCAAAGCTTCGCTGAATTTCCGTGTCAGGGTTTTTTCCTTGGTCAGGAAGAAATTCCGCGCCACCTGCATGGTGATGGTGCTGGCGCCCTGACGGACGCCGCCGGAGGTGAAATTGGAATAAGCGGCACGCAGCACACCGGCGTAATCCACCCCGCCATGTTGATAAAAACGGTCATCCTCTGCTGCCAGAATTGCTTGCTTGAGGCGTTCTGGCACCTCACTAATTTTCACCATGGCGCGGCGCTCTTCGCCGAACTCCCCTATTAGTACGCCTTCGGCACTGTAAACGCGTAACGGAATTTTTGGACGGTAATCGGTCAGCGCTTCAAGCGACGGCAGTGTGGGGAGAGTAACCAGTACCGCAAATCCGACCAGCAGAGCGCCAAGCAGACTTAGCCCAAACAAAGCGGCGATTGGGTAAAGGCACCAGCGTAGTACTAGCATGAAAAATGAACTTTGGGATGTGGGATCAAAATAGACATCTTTGAATTATAAGGGGTATATACCCCGTTTTTCTGTAAATGGTTTATTCTCAAGAAAGGCCACAATAAACGAATGCCATTATAAAGGGCATATTGGTAAAATACTTTATATGCGTTATAGTTGGCAATGGTACTTAATCTATTTTATGCGCATTGTTTCTAACTAACTAATGTTAAATGGGAAGCTAGATATAAATTTCGCCTCTTTTCAAATAGGATCAACTTCGCTGATAGGCGTAGACATCAGTTCGTCTTCGGTGAAAATGGTTGAGCTTTCCGTGGCCGGAAAGAACAGTAACGCTTATCGGGTTGAACGCTACGCGATCGAGCCATTGCCCAGGGATGCCATGCTGGATGGCAACATCATTAACCTGGAAGCGGTAAGTGAAAGTCTGCGGCGTGGTTGGAAGCGCATGGGGACACGGCTTAAGACGGTCGCCCTGGCATTGCCGGCGGCTGCGGTGATCACCAAGAAAATCACTGTTCCGGCAGGGCAACGGGAAGATGATTTGGTTTTCCAAGTTGAAACCGAGGCTAACCAGTATATTCCTTTCGCGCTAGATGAGGTAAATCTCGATTTTCAGGTGGTGGGACCGGTAGCCGGCAACCTGGAAGAGGTGGAAGTGCTGATTGCTGCCTCGCGCAAGGAAAAGGTAGACGATCGGGTCGCTGCTGCATTGACTGCTGGTCTGAAGGCTGTAGTCATGGACGTCGAGCCGTACGCTGCGCAGGCTGCTTTTGAGCTAATTGGAAACCGGCTTCCAGGCGGTGGAAAAGATCATATCATCGCACTCGTCGATATCGGCGCTACTACCATAAGCATCAATGTGTTATGCAACGGCCAATCGGTCTATATGCGCAATCAGCCGTTTGGCGGGGATCATCTTACTCAAGAGATTCAAAACCACTTCAATCTTACGCTGGAGGAAGCGGAAGCCGCCAAGCGCAGCGGTGAGCTTCCTGATGATTATAAGATCAGCGTGTTACAGCCATTCCGCGAAACCTTAGCATTGGAAGTGGCCCGTGCCCTGCAATTTTTCTTTACCTCGACTCAATTCACCGCTATCAATTACATTTTTCTGGCAGGTGGGTGCGCCGTCATCCCGGAGTTGGATGAGACTATTGCGGCTCGCACCCAAGTTGGCACCCTGATTGTCAATCCTTTCATCGGCATGGAGCTATCCAGTCGTATCATGCCGAAACAATTGAGTGCAGACGCCCCCTCGCTTCTGGTTGCCTGTGGTCTGGCACTACGTAGTTTTGATCGATCATGATCCGCATCAACCTGCTCCCTCATCGTGAACTCAAGCGTAGGGCGAGACAGCAGCAAATTACTGTGCTGGCTGGAGCGACATTCATACTGGGACTTCTGATCGTTGGTGTGGTTCACGTTGCGATCGTCGGGCAAATCGAGTACCAGAATGGGCGCAATAACTATATGAAAGACCAGATTGTCATCCTCGACAAGCAAGTTGAAGAGATCAAGAAAATAAAGGAATTAACCGACGCGCTGTTGGCGCGCAAGAAAGTGGTCGAGACTTTGCAGAACGACAGAGTGGAAGTGGTGCACTTGCTGGATCAACTGGTGCGATTGCTTCCCGATGGGGTTTATTTCAGAAGCATCAAGCAGACCAGCCATGATATTAATTTGACAGGGTATGCCCAGTCCAATTCGCGGGTGTCGGTTCTAATGCGTAATCTGGAATCGTCGCCCTGGCTGGAGTCACCGTCATTGATTGAGATTAAGGCCGCCACGGTGAATAACGCTCGTCTCAACGAGTTCAACCTTGATGTAAAGCTTACTCACTTGTCCGAGAACACTGATGACAAGATTTCCTCTGCGGGCATAGCAAAGCCCGTAGAAAAGACAAGAAATTAAACCACCATGAGCCTGTCCGAAGAAATGAGACTACTCAACCCCCGGGATCCGGGGAACTGGCCCGCGAGCATAAAAGCCGGCGCCCTCGCCACGTTGCTGATGGCGGTTATTGCTATCGGTGTTATTCTGGACTGGCAGGAACAGTGGGAAACTCTGGACCGAGCCAAGACGGAAGAAACAGAACTGAAGGAAGCCTATCTGGCAAAGAGAAGGAGTGCGGCCAATCTAGATATCTTGCGACAGCAATTGCAGGATATCGAACAGTCTTTTAGTACGTTGCTGAAACAGTTGCCGAGCAAGTCTGAAATGGATGCATTGTTGATAGACATCAATCAGGCAGGGCTGGGGCGTGGCTTACAGTTTGAGTTGTTCAGGCCGGCGGCCAACGAGACCATTACAGAGTTTTACGCTGAACTGCCTATCACAGTTCGTGTCACCGGCAGCTACCATGACATCGGTGCATTTGCCAGCGACATTGCGCAATTGTCACGTATCGTAACGCTGAACAATATAAATATTGCTCCTAATACTAAAGGAGATTTGGTCCTCGATGCCACGGCCAAAACATTTCGCTATCTTGATGAGGAAGAGGTGGCAAGGCAGAAGAAGGCTGCTGCGCTGGCAGCCGAAGGTAAGAAATGATGCAGCGGTATTATCTGTTGCCGCTGTTGATTTTATTGACGCTATCCGCTTGCGGTGAGAGTACCTACAGCGATTTGGATCAATTCATCAGAGATTCCGGTAAAGATCCGCATGGAAAAGTGGTTCCGCCGCCCATGATCAAGCCTTATGAACACTATTCCTATGACGCTTTCGATATTCCTGATCCATTCAAACCGCGCAAGAGCGAGTCGATGAAAAGTGGAGGCGGTGGGCTCCAGCCAGATCTGAAGCGACGCAAGGAGTTCCTGGAAGGTTTTCCGCTGGAAAGCCTGAAAATGGTTGGTTCGCTGCAGCAGAATAAGGTGACCTACGCGCTGATCAGAGCACCAGATGGTACTCTCCACAGGATCAAAGCAGGCAGTTATCTGGGCCAGGATTTTGGGTTGATAATGGCGGTCTCGGAATTCGAGGTCAAGCTTAAAGAAATTGTGCAAGACAATACCGGTGACTGGGCTGAACGTGTCAGCACCCTAATGCTGGAAGATCAGGAGCGAAGTCAATGAACACACTGGCCGTTATGAATCGTTATGTGTGGCTGGGATACGCCTTGTTATTGGCTATGCTTCCGCCCGCAGTCGCGGCCGCCACGGAACCGGCCATTACTCAATACAATATCGAAAATATCAGAGTTTCCACTACTCATGGAAATGTGACGGTGGTCAGAGTAACGATGAATCAGCCTCCGACTGCCCCCCCCGTAGGTATTTCCCTGAGCAGCTCAGACTCGGCACGGATTTATTTCGATTTCCTCAACACATCCAATGCACTGGGCAAGAATATCCAGAAAATTGGCGAGGGGGGATTGCGCAGCCTTAATATTGTGGAGGTTGGAGGCCGCACCCGCCTGGTGATGAATCTGTCTCGTCCCATGAATTATGTTGCTGCAATCGAAGATAAAGTCGTTGTAATCACCTTGCGGAGTGTGGTCGCTGAACCCACGGCGAGCGCGACCACACATTTTGCCGAAGTCAAACCCGACAGGCCACAGCTTCGCAGTTTGCGGGATGTGGAGTTCCGTCGCGGCACCGATGGCGAAGGGCTGGTACAGGTAGACCTGTCGGATGCCGGCATCGGGATTGATGTGCGCCAGCAGGAAAAAAATATCGTAGTCGAATTTATCAAGACATCCTTGCCACGTAATCTGGAGCGGCGGCTGGATGTGGTGGATTTCGCCACCCCGGTACAAACCATTGAGGCCATTACGCATGGGGAGAACGTGCGCATGGTGATCGAATCCAAGGGGTTATGGGAACATTCGGCGTATCAGACCGATACCAAATTTATTCTGAAAATAAAACCCGTAGCAGAGGACCTCGACAAAATCGCGAATGGAGCACCCGGCCGCAGAGGTTTTAAGGGCGATAGACTGTCGCTCAATTTTCAGAACGTGGATGTGCGCGCAGTGTTGCAGGTAATCGCCGATTTTACTGGACTCAATATCATCACCAGCGATACAGTTACCGGCAATCTCACGTTACGGTTGAAAGATGTCCCTTGGGACCAGGCGCTGGATATCATGCTTCAGGCCAAAGGATTAGGCCAGCGCCAGGTTGGCAACGTCATTTTGATTGCACCACGCGATGAAATTGCCACCAAGGAGAAACTTGATCTGGAGTCCCGTCAGCAGATTTCTGATCTGGAGCCGATCCACACCGAGAGTTTTCAGATGAGTTATCAGAAAGCCGATGTGATCAGAACCATGTTGGCTGATCCGGTGCAGAAGATGTTGAGCAAGCGTGGTAGCGTGGCAATGGATGCCCGCACCAACACCTTGTTTGTGAGAGATACGCCCACGCAACTGGATGAGCTGCGCAGATTGCTCGTAAAAATCGACATACCTGTGCGACAGGTGATGATCGAGGCACGTATCGTCGAGGCGATTGATACGTTCAGCCGCAATCTTGGCGCCCGCTTTGGTGTCCAGAGCAACAGCGTCAACGGTCTCGGGATTTCCGGTCCTCAGGGGGGGGTGGCGGGTTCCAGCGCCTTGGCTCAAGGTGCCAGTCCCAGCGCCACCTCGAATCTGTTTAACAATGTCAACATGCCTGCAATCGGTGCGCAAGGTGCTGCCGCCGCATTGGGCGGACCATTTACACTGGGGCTCAGTCTGATCAAGATCAACAATGGCACCCTGGTCAACCTGGAACTGTCCGCACTGGAAACTGACGGCAGGGGCAAAGTCATTGCCAGCCCGCGGATAGTAACTGCCGATCAGGTTGAAGCCACCATTGAACAGGGTGCGCGCATACCTTTCCAGCAGGCGACCAGCAGCGGTGCCACCAGCGTTGTTTTCAGGGATGCAACGCTACGCCTCAGGGTCACGCCACAGATCACGCCTGACAACAATGTCATCATGAACTTGAACGTCAATCAGGACAGCATCGGAACGATCACAGCCACTGGTGTGCCGACCATCAATACCAAGCAAATCACTACACAGGTGCTGGTAGAGAATGGCGGGACGGTAGTCATTGGTGGCATTTTCTCTCGGGACGAAAATAATTTAACTAACAGGGTGCCGCTGCTGGGAGATATTCCGCTACTTGGAAACGTGTTCAGGAATAATGCAAGAAGGGACAACAAGACGGAATTACTGATTTTCGTTACTCCACGCATATTGAAAGACAGCCTTAATATGCGCTGACCACGAGATTCCCCCGGTGTCGTCGCGTCCACAGGGGATTTGTTCAGCGGTTCCTTTACGCGGATGTGGACATTTCCGCTACAATTGCTCGAATGAATTCAGTTAAAGCGACAATATTGTCAGACCACACTGCGGCAGAAGCGGGCGACAATATTTTCCTGGTAGGCATGATGGGCGCAGGGAAAACCACCATTGGCAAATCTTTAGCCAGCCATCTAGATAAAACATTTTTCGATTCGGATCGTGAAATCCAGAAACGTACCGGAGTCAGCATACCAGTGATTTTTGAAATTGAAGGAGAGGCAGGTTTTCGCAAGCGCGAAACGGAAATGCTACGGGAACTGGTGAAACTCAAGAATATTGTGCTGGCCACAGGCGGGGGTGCAATACTGAATGTGGAAAATCGTGAGCTGTTGAGGCGTAATGGCATCGTAGTTTATTTGCGAGCCACAGTGGATGATCTGTGGCGGCGTACCCGGCACGACAAGAGTCGGCCACTGCTGCAGACCCCGAATCCCCATGCCAAGTTGGCTGAGCTTTATGCGCAACGTGATCCACTTTACTGCGAAACAGCGCATATCGTTGTTGAGAGTGGAATGCAAAGTACCCGTCAACTGACTCAATCACTCGCGCAACAGCTGTTTGGTGCGGATTTGAAAATAGATCAATCTAAAGTGGATTAGCAGGCCCACCCTGGCAGTATTGCGGCAGTACTCCAAATTTCATACGAATACCATGCAGACTATTACAGTAGAGCTTGCCTCCGCAACAAGCGAGCGTAGCTACCCGATACTTATCGGTGCTGGCATATTGGACCATCCCGACCTTATTCTGCCCTACCTGCCGCAGAAACGAGTTGCCATCGTCACCAACACCACGGTAGCGCCACTTTACCTGGAACGGTTGTACATCGGGCTGGAAAGCCATGGGGTGGCGGTTGTCTCCATCGTCCTCCCCGACGGCGAGGAGTACAAAAACTGGCAAACATTGAATCTTATTTTCGATGCGCTGCTGTCAAACCGCTGTGAACGCAATACTACGGTCATCGCGCTGGGTGGCGGAGTCATCGGTGATCTGGCCGGATTCGCCGCTGCAACTTATCTGCGTGGAGTGCCATTCATCCAGGTTCCAACCACGCTGTTGGCGCAAGTGGATTCTTCGGTAGGCGGCAAGACCGGCATCAATCACCCGCTCGGCAAGAACATGATCGGCGCTTTTTATCAGCCGCGCGTGGTGGTGGCGGACAGCGCAACACTCAGCACCTTGCCCGAGAGGGAATTACGTGCCGGCATTGCGGAGATCATCAAGTATGGATTGATCCGGGATCCCGCCTTTTTCGAGTGGCTGGAACAGAATATGAACCGGCTGCTGGCACGCGACCCTGATGTGCTGAACGAAGCAATTCGACGAAGTTGCACGAATAAGGCTGAAGTTGTCGTGGCTGATGAGCGCGAAAGTGGCGTGCGGGCTTTGCTCAATCTGGGCCATACTTTTGCCCATGCTATCGAAAATGGCATGGGTTATGGCGTGTGGCTGCACGGCGAAGCGGTGGCAGCAGGCACATTGCTGGCCGCAGAATTGTCACAGCGCATGCACTTGATCAGTACGGCCGAGGTTGCGCGTATCCGCAAGATTTACTTGCAGGCCGGACTACCGGTCATCGCTCCTGATCTGGGTGTGGAAAAATACCTGCACCTGATGGGATTGGATAAGAAGGTTGAAGGTGGAAGAATGCGTTTCATTCTCCTCAAGCGTATTGGCGAAGCCGTGATGCATGCCGAGGTGCCTATGGCAACATTAACCGCAACCCTTAACGAATGCATCGCCCATGCATGATCTTGCACCTTACGCAGTATCCTCGGCAAATTCCCGCGGCCGCCGTATTCAGGAGGAGTCTCCTTCCGGGCGCAGTGAATTCCAGCGTGACCGTGATCGCATCATCCACTCCACCGCGTTCCGCCGACTTGAATACAAAACCCAGGTTTTCGTCAATCATGAAGGCGATCTGTTTCGTACCCGTCTGACTCACAGCCTGGAAGTGGCGCAAATCGGTCGTTCTGTCGCGCGCAACCTGCAGCTTAACGAAGATCTGGTTGAGGCCATTGCCCTGGCGCATGACCTGGGGCATACGCCATTTGGTCACGCCGGGCAGGATGCGCTGAATGACTGCATGAAAAATCACGGCGGTTTTGAACACAATCTGCAATCCCTGCGCGTGGTCGATGTGCTGGAAGAGCGTTACGGTGCGTTTGACGGTTTGAATCTGTGCTTCGAAACCCGTGAAGGCATACTTAAGCATTGTGCGAAAAAGAATGCCAGAAAACTTGGGGATGTAGGTGAACGCTTCCTCGCCAATCAAAAGCCATCATTGGAAGCGCAACTCGCCAATCTGGCTGATGAAATCGCCTACAACAATCACGATGTGGACGATGGTCTGCGGTCCGGCCTTATCGCCCAAGAACAACTGGAGCAAGTCGGCATATTTTCACGGCATCTGACGATGGTAAAAAAACTCTATTCTGGGATATCGGGACGGCGTTTGATCCATGAAACCGTGCGGTGCATGATCAATACCCTGGTGGCGGATCTGACCAGACAAAGTGTGACCAGTATCGCTGCCGCCAGGTTGGATGGCCTGCCTGCGGTGTGGGTAGCTCCGCTGCTGATCGGTTTCAGTGAGAAAGTCAGGCAGGAACAGCAGGAATTGAAAAAATTCCTGCGCGACCATCTTTACCGGCACTATCAGGTAGCGCGCATGAGCAACAAAGCGCGGCATACCATCGAAATGCTGTTCAATGCGTTTAGCTCGGATATCCGTTTGCTTCCGCCAGAACACCAGATTAAATACGACCAGGACGGACATCAGGCCATCGCCGACTATATCGCCGGCATGACCGATCGTTACGCAATCCGGGAATACCGGCGGTTGTTCGCCATCGAGGAGAGTTGAGCGAAAGATGACTCGGCCCAAAACCGGCACCGGTAAATATCAGGATCGTCCGCTACAGCACTGCTTCTGGACGACGCGCGCTGTGTACGCAGAAGCCAATCGCTGGTAGTATCGGATTGGATTTCTACGATTAGACAGGCTTGCGAATGACAAAACTGAAAAATGATACGCTGCTACGTGCATTGTTGCGGCAACCCACTGAATATACTCCAGTTTGGCTGATGCGTCAGGCTGGGCGCTACCTCGCCGAATATAATCAGACCCGTGCCCGCGCCGGCGATTTTCTTTCGCTGTGCAAGAACCCCGATTTTGCCACTGAAGTCACCATGCAGCCGTTGGCACGATTTCCATTGGATGCGGCAATCCTATTCTCTGACATCCTCACCATTCCAGACGCGATGGGGCTGGGACTTTATTTTGCCGAAGGCGAAGGTCCCAAGTTTGAGCGGCCGTTGCGTGAGGAGTGGGAAATCCGCGCGCTGACAGTGCCGGATCCTGCCGTGCATTTACGCTATGTGATGGACGCGGTGGCGCAAATTCGCAAGACGCTGGATAACCAGGTGCCGCTGATCGGTTTTTCCGGCAGTCCATTTACGCTTGCCTGCTACATGGTGGAGGGTTGCGGCGGTACTGATTTCCGGCAAATCAAGACCATGCTTTACCAGCGCCCCGATCTGCTGCACCACATTCTCAACATCAATGCCCAGGCAGTTATTGCTTATCTCAACGCGCAGATCGAATCTGGCGCACAGGCAGTGATGATTTTTGATACCTGGGGCGGGGCGTTATCGCATAACGCCTATCAGGAATTTTCCTTGCGCTACATGAGCCAGATACTGGCCGGATTAATACGTGAGCATGGCGGTGCACGCATCCCCGCCGTTGTTTTCACCAAGGGTGGCGGACTATGGCTGGAAAGCATTGCCAATAGTGGGTGTGATGCGGTCGGACTCGACTGGACCGTGGATATCGCGGAAGCGCGGCGGCGCATCGGTCACAAGGTTGCGCTGCAAGGCAATCTTGATCCGGCAGTATTGTTCGCTGCGCCGGAAATTATTATTGCCGAAACGGAAAAAATTCTTGCCGGCTACGGCAACGGTAGCGGTCATGTGTTCAATCTCGGCCACGGCATTTCCCAGTTCACGCCGCCGGAGAGCGCCCTGACCTTGGTGGAAGCGGTTCATGCCCTGAGCCGTAAATATCACCAGTGACCAGTGCTAAGGAACCACTGAATAAGTCCTCCGTGGAGCGCGTTGCTGGTAAAATCTGGATGATTGCAAGGCGCGCGACGCAGGTCGTAGCTGGCCTACGAGGCCAAGGAGCGCAACACAGCAAGCGCCAGATTTTGCCGCAACTCTACAGGACGGGGCTTTGCGGGCGGTCTGCGGTGTCAGGCTCGTAGCGAAGGGAATGACCATTCGCGTCCTCGCCTTTCGTGCATCCCATCCCGCAAAGCCGCCGTCGCGCCCGCGTGGGACTTGTTCAGTGGTTCCCTAA
>JAYUYT010000092.1:0-11527 GCA_043752345.1 Nitrosospira sp. | reverse complement strand
GCGACCGCTGCCGGTGCAAAGTCCTACATATTCCAAGCCAAGGTTAAAGGGCAATCCATGCGCCTGACTATTGGTGACGTGGGCGTGTGGAGCATTGCGAAAGCCCAAGCCGAAGCCCGCCGCCTGCAAACAGTGATAGACCAAGGCAACGACCCGCGCCAAGTGAAGGCCGAACAGGAAGCCGCCAAGGATGCCAAAGCCGCCGCGCTGGTGATGCAGGATGCCCGCGAAGTAACAACTGTGGGCATGGCGTGGAATGAATATATCGAAGCCACAAAATCCGCATGGGGCGCGCTACATCTTCATGACCATGTGCGCTCTATGCAGGCCGGGGGTGTGAAAAGAACCCGAAGCCATAAACTGACCGCGCCCGGTGCGCTTGCATCACTGGCAAGTGTTCGCCTTACTGACCTGACACCGGAGCGGATGACGGCATGGGCGAAAGTGGAAGGGGCGAAAAGACCGGCACGCGCCCGCAATGCCAGAACACTGCTAAGCACGTTCTTGAGCTGGTGCGCTGCGCATCCTGTCTATCAGGCAATCGTTACCGGCAACCCCGCGCAAAGCAAGGAAGCGAAAAAGCATCTCGGCAAGCCCCAAAAGAAAAATGACGCATTGCAGCGTGAGCAATTGCCCGCATGGTTCGCCGCCGTGAAGCAAATCAGCAACCCTGTAATCGGTGCATATCTGCAAGCCCTGTTGATGACTGGTGCAAGACCGAACGAATTGATAACGCTGCGCTGGCAAGATGTGGATTTTCAGTGGGGCAATATGACCATCCGCGACAAGGTGGAAGGGTTGCGGGTTATTCCATTAACGCCCTATGTGGCGCACCTATTGGCCGCCCTGCCCCGCCGCAATGAGTTTGTTTTCTCAAGCATGGCCGCCGCATCCGGGCACCTTGTGGAACCGCGCATAGCCCACGATAAAGCCTGCACTGTTGCCGGTTTGGATGTGACCTTGCACGGGTTGCGCCGTAGCTTTGCCAGTCTGTGCGAATGGATAGAGATGCCCGCCGGGATAGCTGCGCAGATACAGGGACATGCACCGCAAGGGGTAAGAGAGCAGCACTATATCCGCCGCCCGCTTGACCTGCTGCGCATGTGGCACGTCAAGATTGAGGCGTGGATATTGGAGCAGGCCGGGATTAAGTTTGTGCCAGTACAAGCCGGTTTGCGTGTGGTGGTGTAACGATTAAACCCCCGCCTAGTTTTAGCGGACGAATAGCCGGGCACTTTCACCGGCGTGACGGGGGTTCCTATTTGAAAGGGCATTGCGAAAGGATGCGAGCATGAACAGAATTCAGTTAGCGAAATTGCGGGATATAGCAATCGAGTATTTGCCCGCTGCGCAACAATACCGCGAAGAGGTGAAAGCCCGCCCCACCGAAGACCGAGAATCACAAGGTTATGCGTGGGCATTGTGGCGCATAGCTGATGAAACTATTGCGAGACACGAAGCAACAGGCGAAGAACTTGCCGCCGCTGGTGTGCTTCTCGGTATTACGAGCTATGAATTGTACGACCCAAGCGATATAGCATCGGCCAGTCTCTACAAAGCACGCGGCGTAGACACTGACCCGAAAAAGATGCGTGCTGCGATGCAGCAGGGGATTATGAATGCTGCCGAAACGCTGGCCAATGTAACAGGCCGGGATATACCGCTTGTTGACCCCTTGGTGTATTTTGTTGACCCCGTGACACCTGCCGATGTACCCGCCGCGAAGGTGAAAGCAGACACAAGCCCGAGCGGTGAAGGGTGGGAAGTGCAAGCCCGCGCCATTGCTGATGAGTGTTTTGACATTGACACAAAAGGCAGATGCCGCGATTCATTAAAGGGATATTCCAAGCGCGTCATGGAACTGATGCAGGAACGTGGCGTTAAAGGAGCGCGTGGAATTATTGATAATCCGGCAACGATAATGCGTGAAGCGTTACAGGGTAAAAAATGGTGGGCAAATAAATCAAAGTGAGAGTGGGGAACGTGGGAAAAATGGGGAACGCATAAAAAGACAATTCCCCATTGTTGAACAAAGCTGATTAAAGCCCGTGGCCGTATAGGTTTGCGGGCTTTGTTGTTTGTTGTTGGTGGGAAAAATCCCCACCAGCAACCTTGAGTTTGGCAAGTCGCCAATAGACAAGGTGAAAACATCATGCAAACCGTAACCGTTCAAACATTCCCACCACTGGAGCAAGTAACCCGCCCCACCGTTCCAACTGATGCCGCCGCTTATTACCTGAACAGACAGCCGCAAACGCTTCGTGCGTGGGCTTGCCTTGAGAATGGTGCACTTCGTCCCGTTCGTATATCTGGCCGTCTTGCATGGAAAACGGCGCAAATCCGCGAGCTATTGGAAGGTGGTGCAAAATGAAAAACCCGGACAGCCGCCAAGCATCATCCGGGTTAAAGCAAATAGCATTATTGCCTGAACCAGATTTTAACCCAATTTATCCCACGCCGAACACCCTTCCTGCGCGATGCCTTGATTTGATGCTGGACGGGCAAACTTTCACGCATCCTGAGTTTGAACAGCTAACCGGGAGCTGGCGCTTATCTGCCGTGATTTTCACCCTGAAAGAATTAGGCTGGCCGGTGGAATCGTTTGACCTTTCCGCACCATCGCCGGAATGCTCGACCCGAACTATCAGCCGCTATTTCCTGCCACCGGAAGTTATTGAGTATGCAAACACATTTGACGGTATTTCCGCCCGCGAAGGTTTTGACGGCGTAGAAGCTCATTCGATGAGAGCCGAGGGGCTGCTGTGAACGATTTAGACCGCGCCGCCGATGCGTTAAATTATCTGCCTGCCGGATGCCCGCGTGATGAATGGGTGCGGGCTGGCATGGGAGCAAAGGCCGCTGGTTTGGGGTTTGAGGACTTTCACACATGGAGCCAGTCCGGGGGAAATTACGCCAACGAGAACGAGTGCCGAACCGTCTGGAAATCGTTTTCCGATAGCGGGGGGGTTACCGCTGCAACCCTTTTTGGAATGGCACACGCGCAAGGCTGGCAAGACGACCGTAAGCGCAACCAATGGGCGCGCCCTGACATACCCCTTGGCAAGCCTGAGAAAGCCCCACACAAGGCCACTACGCAAGCTGCAAGCGGTAAGGCTATTGATATATGGAAGCATTGCATACCTGCAACTGATGCCGAGCCATACATTATACGAAAGCAAGGCAAGCCGGACGGGGTGCGAACATATCCGGCCAGTGCTACGCCGCTGGTTATTCGTGGGCAAAGCGTAACTGGCTATCTTGTTGTCCCTTGCTGGGACGGTGAACATCTGCAAACGCTGCAATTCATTCCACCGGACAAGGGCGATAAATTAAATCTGCCGGGCGCATCGTTCAATGACGGGGTTTTCACTATCGGCGAGATAACTGACCGGGTTTATATCTGCGAGGGTATCGGCCAAGCGTGGGCAGTCAATCAAGCAACTGATGCCGCCGCCGTGGTTTGTTTTGGTGCTGGGCGCATGATGACAGTGGCGAAGGTGCTGCGCGAAAAATACCCCGCTGCCCGTCTGGTGATTGTTCCAGATAAAGGAAAGGAAAACCAAGCCGCTGAGATTGCTGCCGATGTTGCTGGCCAATGGGTAACCATGCCTGATGACAAGCCTTCAAATTACGACAGCAACGACTTTGCACAAGAGTTTGGCACTGATGCATTAGCTGCCTTGTTGGAACGCACTCAAGTCCCGCCAATGCGCTACCGCCTACTGACTGATGAAGACCTGGCCGCGCTCCCGCCGATGAAGTGGCGCATCAAGGGTGTGCTACCGGAAACCGGACTAGCTGCCGTGTTTGGTGCGAGTGGTTCCAGTAAATCATTCCTAGTGCTGGATGCCTTGCAGTCCATGGCCGCCGGGCGTGAATGGTTTGGTTACAAGTCGAAGCCGTGCAATGTGATTTATTGTGCGCTGGAAGGCGAAGGGGGAATCGCTGGCCGGGTGAATGCATATCGCATAAGGCACGGAAAGACCGCCGCGAATATCCGCTATCTGGTGCAATCGTTCAATCTGCTGAGTGATGACGTGGCAGAACTTGCCAAGGCGGTGACCGCCGGTGGTGATGCTGATGTTGTGGTGCTGGATACATTAAATCGCGCCGTGCCGGGTGCTGATGAGAATGACAGTAAATCCATGGGGCAGATTATCGCCGCATCCAAGCAACTGCAATTGCTGGTAGGCGGGCTGGTGGTGCTGGTGCATCACACGGGCAAGGATGCAAGCAAGGGACTACGGGGGCATTCCAGCCTTCATGCTGCGCTTGATGCTGCAATCGAAGTGCGCCGCGATGGTGACCGCCGGGAATGGGTGATTGCCAAAAGTAAGGATGGTGAAGACGGCGAAGCGCATCCGTTCAAACTTGACATTGTGGAACTCGACACCGACGAAGAGGGCGAGCCAATAACATCTTGCACGGTGCACCCGCTGGAAGAGATTGCGGACAGTATCAAAAAGGTGATGCCGCCCAAGTCTGGAAACCAGCGGGCAGTTTGGGACGCACTGGGAGAGATATTCCGCAAGGCTGGAGCCGCCCGACCCGAAGACGCACCCGATACCCTGCCCCAAGGAAGGCCGTGCATCACGCTGGAAGCTGCCATAGAGAAAACACGCATCCACCTAGTCTGTGACCCCAAGCGGCAAACTGAGCGCGCCCAAGCTGCCATACGTGGACTGGTAGACCGTGGATTGCTGTGCCATGAAGCAGGGTTTATATGGTGCAAATAACCCGAATCATTTTCCCGTTTTTTTTCCCGTTTCGTTCCCGCCCTCTTATAGGGGGCGCGGGAATCGCGGGAATATCCCACAGCTTCCCGTTTCGGGACATTTCGGGAATCGCGGGAAAACATGAACCGACAGTCGTTCACTGGTGCAGCCTGCTAGAGCAGGCAAGGAGCAACGATGCCAATTGAAAAAAAGAAGCATGGCCGATGGAAAGCTGGCGAATCTGGAAACCCGAGTGGACGTAAGCCGGGCACTGGTGAAGTGGCAAAGCTGCGCGAAAGCATTGCCGCCCACCTGCCGGAAATCATCACGCAACTGGTAGCCAAGGCCAGGGAAGGGGATGCACAGGCCGCCCGTTTGTTGCTGGAACGTGTATTGCCCTCACTCAAGCCGATTGAACAGCCTGTAGCCCTATCCTTACCCACTAGCGAGGGGTTAACCGCTCAAGGCGTGGCGATAGTCCAAGCCGTAGCCGCTGGGACACTGGCACCCGGCCAAGGTGCTGCGCTGCTGACTGGTTTGGGCGCACTGGCACGAATCAAGGAAATTGATGAACTCGAAAAACGAATCACACAACTGGAAGGGGTAAAAAATAATGGCAACAATTGAACAAAGATTATCCGCGCTGGAACGAGAAATCAATACCGCGCCATGGCTGGTGTTAGATGTGACCGACCGACCGACACCCGAGCAACAGGGCGAAATCGACAGGGCGATAAAGACCGGGCGCATGTGCATTGTGTTCTATGAGCCGGGACAAACCGCATGGCTTGCAGGGAGCGGCAAACCCGCGCCGTGGGAGAAACAGGAAAAGGGCGAATATGGCAACGCTTGAAAGCAGACTGGCAACATTGGAGCAGGTGCAACGCAAAGCCCGCCCCGAGCTGGTGTTGATATACGGCACCGAACAGGAGGGCGAACCGACACCCGAGCAAGCCGAACAGATAGCACTTGCCGAGCGGCAAGGCCGAGGGGTGAGAGTGATTCGCTTCACCCGTGCTGAAGATAAATTCCCCGGCTTTACTGGAACGAAGCCAGAACGATAATTGACGCAATACACGAACAGGCCGCCGCCGCTAGCGATAGTCCGGCGGTTTTTGTTTGTGGGTGGGAGAAAATAACCAAGCAAAACGCCGCGCTATTGAGAAAGCATGGTGACATACTGGTGACATTTCCATAAATCTGCTTGATGTGAATAAGGCCTGAATCGCTGCAAGCCTTATTCTATATGGTGGGTCTGGTTGGACTCGAACCAACGACCAAGGGATTATGAGTCCCCTGCTCTAACCAACTGAGCTACAGACCCGATTCGGACGCTAGATGCGGAAAGGCTATCAGCCCTCAGTATCGAGGAAACTGCGCAAGCGTTCGGAGCGCGAAGGGTGACGCAATTTGCGTAGCGCTTTGGCCTCGATCTGGCGAATGCGCTCACGAGTCACGTCAAACTGTTTACCGACTTCTTCCAAAGTGTGATCAGTATTCATTTCAATGCCGAAGCGCATGCGCAGCACTTTGGCTTCGCGTGGCGTCAAGGAATCCAGGATGTCTTTGGTGACATCCCGCAGACTGGCGTAAACCGCAGCATCCGCAGGCGCCATCGTGGTTGAGTCCTCGATGAAATCACTCAAATGGGAGTCCTCATCATCGCCAATGGGCGTTTCCATGGAAATCGGTTCCTTGGAAATCTTGAGAATCTTGCGAATTTTCTCCTCGGGCATTTCCATTTTCTGCGCCAGCAGCGCGGGTTCCGGCTCCTGCCCGGTCTCCTGCAGAATCTGCCGCGAAATACGGTTCATTTTGTTGATGGTCTCGATCATGTGCACCGGAATGCGGATGGTGCGCGCCTGATCGGCAATGGAACGGGTGATGGCCTGCCGGATCCACCAGGTGGCGTAAGTGGAAAACTTGTAACCGCGCCGGTATTCAAATTTATCCACTGCCTTCATCAGGCCGATATTACCTTCCTGGATCAGGTCAAGAAATTGCAGTCCACGATTGGTATATTTCTTGGCAATGGAGATCACCAGCCGCAAATTGGCTTCAGTCATTTCCCGCTTGGCGCGGCGCGCCTTGGCCTCGCCGGTGGACATACGACGGTTGATTTCCTTCAGATCCTTGATCGGGATGCCGACCTGCTTCTGCAAATCCAGCAAGCTCTGCTGCTGCTCCATGATGGTAGGCTGGTAGCGCTTTAATGCCGGGCTGTAAGACTTGTCCGATGCAGCTTCCTGCGCCGCCCAGTTGAGGTTGCTCTCATTCCCGGGAAATACCTTGATAAAGTGACTGCGTGGCATTCCCGCCTTGACCACGCATAACTCCATGATTTTACGCTCGTAACCACGCACTTCATCCACCAGTCCACGCTGGGTGTCACAAAGCTTCTCCACCATCTTGGCAGAAAAACGAATGGCCATGAGCTCGGCCGAAATATGTTCCTGTATTTCCTTGTAAGCCTTGCTGGTCGATCCTTTTCTTGCCAACACCTTCTTCATCTCGGTATATGCCCGGTAAATCACCGCGAAACGTTCCAGAGCATCGTCTTTCAATTTAAGCAAGTTGGCGCTGGCCACTGCGACGCTATCTTCGTCTTCCACGTCTTCGGCACCCAACTCCTGCTCCAGCGATTCATCGGAAATCTCCTCATTGACGATTTCCTGGGCATTGGGATCAAGCAATCCATCTACTAGCTCATCGATGCGCATCTCATCCTGAGCCACCTTGGTAGCAAGGTCGAGAATTCCGGCTATGGTAGTAGGACAGGCAGAAATCGCTTGGATCATATGTTTCAGACCATCTTCAATGCGTTTTGCGATTTCGATTTCACCTTCGCGCGTGAGCAACTCCACCGAGCCCATTTCCCGCATGTACATACGCACCGGATCGGTGGTACGGCCAAATTCTGAATCCACTGTGGAAAGCGCTGCTTCAGCTTCCTCTACCACATCCTCATCGGCCACCGTTGGCGTAGCATCCGACATCAGTAGAGTTTCCGCGTCGGGCGCCTCATCATAAACAGAGATGCCCATGTCGTTAATCATACTGATGATGCCTTCAATCTGCTCGGCATCCAGCATGTCGTCCGGAAGGTGATCGTTGATCTCGGCATAGGTCAGGTAGCCGCGTTCCTTGCCCTGTACGATCAGATTCTTAAGACGCATGCGCCGCGCTTCGATGTCCTGCGGCGCGATTTGGGTTTTCTCGGCGTTCTGCGCTCCCCCAGCGGGCCCCTTCGCCACACCAGCTTTAGCTGCTTTTATGATACGTGGCTTCAACTTCTTTACCGCCATCACTGCTTTAGCGATCTCGGATACGCTGACAGATGCCTTGGCGGCAGACTTTGCGGTTAGCGCCTCTTTTCTTTCCTGCGTCCCGCTGGTTTTTTTTGCCAGTATTTTTTCTGCTACCTTTAGCGGCGTTCTGACTGTTTTTGTTACTTCTTTTTCCGTCCCCGCTCCAGTTTTGTCAGCACGACGATTTGCTGGTGTGGCCACCGGAGCCACTACCTTCGTTCTCACTTTCGTCGCCACTTTTGCCTGTGTTTTTGCCTTTACCATGTCTATTCCCGAATAATATGGACGATTGAGACTAAAAAAGTTTGGATTGTACCAAAATTCAGCCGTACTGTCCGGCTGGTTGCCCTCAAGACAGCATTAATTTCTGGTATTCCTGCTTCTCCTCTGGAGTGAGCGCGCTCAGGGATTTGCTGTGCAGCTCGGTCATGCGCTGCTTGCGTTTCATTTCCCGCAGCCGTGCCAGTGCCCCAGAAAATTCCGCTTCCAGGTCGATGCCGTCATCCCAGGCGAGAGTCTCGCTCTCAGCCTTCTCCAGCAGCGTACGATGAGGGCTATCGTGGAAATAAGTGATCACTGAAGGTATCGCCGTACCTTCCGTCATATGGGGGCAGGTGTCGATAAATTCAACCAGTGCCACCACTGCAGCCATTTCTTCGGCATATTCACTGCGTCCCATAAGCAGTTCTCTTTCGAGCTTGCGGGCATAGCCCGGGTCGTACAGCAACACCTGCAGCAACCAGCGATAGGGCGAGGCGGGCTGTGGTCGTGGTGCCCTTGCGCGGGATGGGGAGGACGAGACTCGTCTGATCTGCAATAAATCCTCCAGTTCTCCCTGACTGGCGCCACTGAGTTCGACCAGCCGCTTCAGCAACATTAATGCGAGCGTCGGCGCAGTAACTTGTGCCAATAGCGGTTTTACCTCCTGCACCAGCTTGGCACGACCTTCACTGGTTTGCAGGTCAGTGCGCGCCGACAGTTCTCTGAACAGGAAAACGGACAGGGGCAGCGCCCGGCCGAGCAGCCCCTCGAAAGCCTCTTTGCCGGACATGCGCACATAGCTGTCCGGATCTTCGCCTTCTGGCAGGAACAAAAAACTGAGACTCTTGCCATCAACGAGCTGCGCCAGACTGTTCTCCAGCGCGCGCCAGGCTGCCTTTCTGCCGGCGTTGTCGCCATCGAAACAAAACACCACATTATCGGTCTGACGCAGCAGTTTCTGCACATGGTAAGGCGTGGTGGCGGTGCCCAGCGCAGCCACCGCATAATCGATGCCATGCTGCGAGAGCGCCACCACATCCATGTATCCTTCCACCACCACCACTCTTCCCGCCTCACGGATCGCCTTGCGTGCACCAAACAGGTTGTAGAGCTCACGGCCTTTCTCAAATAGCGGCGTTTCGGGAGAATTGAGATATTTGGGCTCACCCTGCTCTAGCACGCGTCCACCAAAACCCACAATCATCCCTTTCTGATTGAGGATCGGAAACATGATGCGATCGCGGAAACGGTCATAGCGTTTACCATCATCGCTCTTAATCACCAATCCTGCCTCAACCAGCGGATCTGTCGGCATTCCTGCCTGGTAATCAGGAAATGCCGCGGCCAGATTCTGCCAGCCAGCAGGCGCGTAACCAATCGCAAAGCGGGCAGCAGTCTCGCCCGTCAAGCCGCGTTTTTTCAGATAAGCAATGGCACTTTCAGAATGCTTGAGCTGTTCCCGATAAAACCGCGTAGCGGTGTTCATCACTTCAAACAAATCCTGTGAGGAATTCCCTGTTCTCTGTCCTCCAGATTCAGCCATCCCGGGGCGGGATTCCGGTTGCTGCAGCGGAACCTGCATGCCGACGCGATCCGCCAGATCATTCACTGCTTCAATGAAATTCAGACCGCCGTACTCCATCATGAAACCGACGGCGCTACCATGCGCGCCACAACCAAAACAGTGATAGAACTGCTTGGTGGGACTCACCGTGAATGAAGGTGTTTTCTCACTATGAAATGGGCAACAAGCGCTGTAATTTGTACCCGCTTTCTTGAGCGGCACGTAGCGCTCGATGACATCGACGATATCTACGCGATTGAGCAGATCCTGAATGAACGACTGAGGAATCATTTATGAAGGATGAAACCAATAGAAACAAAAACAAGTACAGACAGGCCTGTCTGATTATAGGGCAATTTCTGGGGATACGAGGGGCCGGATTCTGACCGGAAACACTTGCTGCTAAAATCTTCTACGTGGATGCTGAAATGGCTGCTGAAACAGGGAGATATGGATGGCCTCAGGTAGAGAGCCTTGCCTTGACCAGAGCAGACACCTTGCCCATGTCGGCACGTCCAGCGAGCTTGGGTTTGAGCAGCGCCATTACCTTGCCCATGTCTTGCTGTCCTTGGGCGCCGGTCGCGGCAATGGCTTCGGCCAATGCGCCCTCCACCTCGGCGTCGCTCAATGCTTGCGGCATATAAGTCTGCAATATGCCCACTTCATACTTTTCGGCATCCGCCAGATCCTGCCGCTGCGCAGCCTCGTACTGACTGATGGAATCCCTACGCTGTTTGAGCATTTTCTCGATCACCGCAACTACGGCGGCATCGTCCAGATCAATGCGCTCGTCCACCTCGCGCTGTTTGATCGCAGTCTGCAGTAACCGGATGGCGTCGCGGCGCTTGGTGTCGCCCGCACGCATCGCGGTTTTCATGTCTTCGGTGATCTGCTGTTTGAGGCTCATATTGAATACTGTTTATTGCTGCGGAACCCGGCTTGACGCCAGGTGCTGCATATCTTGCTGGAACGACTAGTAAAGTTTCGGCGGGAGCAGTTGACTGCGCAGGCGCTTGTAAGTACGTTTGACCGCAGCAGCAAGCTTGCGTTTGCGTTCGGCGGTGGGTTTCTCATAAAACTCTCTAGCGCGCAGCTCGGTAAGCAGCCCGGTTTTTTCTATGGTACGCTTGAAGCGGCGCATGGCTACTTCGAACGGCTCGTTTTCCTTAACTTTAATAGTGGTCATGAAGATGCGGTCCTTTCCTTAAAAATATTAGTCGAAGAGTGTAATGTGAAGAAAGCCCGGCATTATATCAGCATGAATCTTATTGTAAAAGGGTAATTCCTCCATCACTCCCTTGCTTGTACTCGGCATCGAAACCTCCTGCGACGAAACCGGCATCGCGCTCTACCATACAGAGCACGGCCTGTTAGGCCACGCGCTGTATTCACAAACGGAAATGCACAGCGAATACGGCGGCGTGGTACCGGAACTCGCCTCGCGCGATCACATCCGGCGGGTATTGCCCTTAATCAGGCAGACCTTGGCAGCAGCGAAGCTGGAACTGCAGGATGTCGGCGCGATTGCCTACACCCAAGGACCGGGGTTGGCCGGGGCGCTACTGGTGGGAGCCAGTGTCGCCGCGGCAATGGGTTTCGCGCTCAAGATTCCGGTGCTGGGCATTCATCACCTTGAAGGGCATCTCCTGTCCCCGCTGCTGTCCACCCCTGCGCCGGTT
>JAYUYT010000091.1:0-4730 GCA_043752345.1 Nitrosospira sp. | reverse complement strand
GGCCGGCAATATAATCTTGGGCATGGTGTTTTCTGCCGGAGACTATCGCCCAACCGGAACGGAATCCGGCGGCACGGTAGTTCTTCGACAAGCCGTTGAGCGTGACAAACAGCACGTCATCCGCCAGCGAGGCAATTGAAGTGTGCGTGGCGCCATCGTACAACACCTTGTCATAAACTTCATCCGCATAAATGATGAGTTGATGCTGACGGGCAATCTCGATGATCTCGCGCAACAACTCATCCGGATAGAGTGCACCGGTCGGGTTATTCGGGTTGATGATGACGATGGCACGGGTGTTCGCAGTCACTTTGGCACGAATGTCATCCAGGTCGGGCAGCCAGCCGGATTGTTCATCGCACACATAATGCCGCGCCGTACCGCCTGCCAGCACTACCGCCGCCGTCCACAGAGGATAATCGGGCGCGGGAATCAGTACTTCGTCGCCGCTGTCCAGCAACGCCTGCATGGCCATGACGATCAGCTCGGACACACCGTTGCCGATGTAAATATCCTCCATCTGCACGTCGCGGATATGCTTTTCCTGACTGTAGTGCATGATCGCCTTGCGTGCGGCGAACAAACCTTTGGAGTCACAATAGCCGGAAGCATCCGACAGGTTGTGAATCACGTCCTGCAGAATTTCCTCGGGCGCATCAAACCCGAACGATGCGGGGTTGCCGATATTGAGCTTGATGATGTAATGCCCGTCCTCTTCCATCTGCTTGGCGCGGTCGAGCACCGGCCCGCGAATGTCGTAACAGACATTGGCCAGCTTGCTGGATTTCAGTATCGGCTGCATGATTTTAATGAGAACCCCGAGCCGCGAAAGGCACCAACCAGGATGGAATCTTGATTCCACCCATTGTTTTCTGCTTTATCGTGACGCAAAAAAGATGTAATGTTACCCGACCCGCCAACCTGCCGCAAATGGAGACCTCAGTTGAAGCTGCATCTTTCCGGACTTTCCGAGCAGAATATGTTCACCGGCTACGGCACCGGCTATGTCATGGTCAATCAGATGCGCTATGAACGCAGCCTGATCATCCTGCCTGACCGCATCATCGAAGATTGGCCAGCGCAGACTTTCGAGCAACTGGCTGTAGCACATTTCGAGCAATTGCTCTCATTACAACCTGAAATAGTATTGCTGGGAACCGGCGCCACCCTGCGCTTTCCCCACCCTTCCCTGACAAAAATTCTGATTGCTGCAAAAATCGGTGTCGAAGTAATGGATACCAGTGCCGCCTGCCGTACCTATAACATCCTGACGGCGGAAGGACGGCGGGTGGCGGCAGCATTGCTGGTCTAGGGTCTGGCTTTATACATTACGGCGCAACATTGAAATTACCAAACTCGGTGCACACCCGCTCCTGCCAGCTTTCCAGCCAGCCGGAGAAATCTGCGGCCGGCATCGGCGCAGAGATGAAAGCTCCCTGCGCCAGATCGCAGCCGGTACGCTGCAGCAAGTCCCAGTCGTTCCGGTCCTCGACTCCCTCGGCCACAACTTCCATGCCCAATTGTCTCGCCAGAGCCAGACTGGCATCGTACATCGCCCGCAGCGTTTCGTTACTCCAGGCGCGGTGCACAAAACCCTGATCGATCTTGAGTTCATCGAAAGGAATGTCGCGCAACTGCGCCAGGGAAGAGTGCCCTGTGCCGAAATCGTCGATTGAAAGGCGGAAGCGCTTCAGGCGCAACCGCGTCAGAATTTCGAGCGGAGCCCGCGTGTCCTGCATCAAACGGCTTTCCGTCACCTCCAGCACTACCCCCTGCGGCGGCACACCTGCCTTGGCCGCGAGGTCGACAACGAAATCGACAAAATCCAGGGACGCTAGGTTGTCCATCGAGATGTTAACGGCCACCCGTAGCGTCAGTCCCGCTTGCTGCCAAGCTTTGGCCTGAGCCAAGGCACCGCTCAACACCATGCGTGTCAGGTCATCAATCAAGCCGTGCGCTTCCGCCACGCTGATGAACTGATCGGGAAATATCAGCCCATCCACGGGATGGCGCCAGCGCACCAGGGTCTCCACCCCCACCACTTCACCGCTGGCAACCGCCACCTTGGGCTGGTAATAATTGACCAGTTGACCGTTGACGATGGCAGCACGCAGCTCGTCTGCGCCATAGATTTTTTTCGCTGTCGGCAGACTAGTCGGGGCAGGAGGCGTCCACTGCTCCAGCAATGCGGATAGCACCTCCGGCTTGACCGGCTTGTGCAAATGCCCGAGCACTTGGATTTTATGCGCCTGCACCAGTTTCTCGGCGGTCTGCAGCATGCGTTCATCCTCACCGCTGATCAGAATCAGGCTGCCGCTATAATTCCGTTCGACCAGGTGACGCACGAATTCGATTCCGTCCATTCCCGGCATATTGAGATCCAGTAGAATCAGGTTTGGCCGGGCTTTCGCATCGTCTATCCGGTCAAGGGCAGCACGACCGTTATCGCACAGCGTGACTGAAGTAAACCCCATGTTTGCCAGCATGCGCGCCAGCAGCTTGAGCATGAAAGGCTCGTCATCCAGCGCCAGAATTGTGACTGCAGATCTTTCAACCATGAGATTTTCCCGTCCGAATTCTAGGGCTGTGCCAGCACCACTAGGTTGCGACCTGCCTGTTTAGCCTGGTAGAGCGCTTTGTCGGCGGCATCACCAATTTCAATCGCATCCCCGAAAAAGGTGATATCGGCAACACCACAACTCAGGTTAACAGAAAACTCCTTGTCTTCACTTAAATGGATCAACCGCGAGAAAGCATCGCGGATGCCATCCAGCACTTTCACCGCTGAGGGGCCGTCGGTGCCGGTTAGGATCACTGCGAATTCTTCCCCTCCATAGCGCCCGACAATGTCGGTTTCACGCAGCCGCTGCTTCAGCAATCGCGACAGACTTTTGATCACGCGATCACCGGCAGAGTGGCCATAGTTGTCGTTTACCTTTTTAAAAAAATCAATATCGATCATGGCAAAGACCAGTGGTGCCTTCAGCCTGTGCGCCCGCGCCACTTCACGAGCCAGCTGATCTTTGATGGAAGTGTGATTAAGCAAACCGGTAAGGCTGTCACGCACCATGAAGGAACGTAATAGACGGCTGCGCTGAATGCGTGATGTGACGGCAGAAACCAGATGTTTTGGCTCTATCGACTTGACCAGAAAATCATCGCCCCCGGAACTTATAGCCTCAAGCTGCTTACCGAAATCTTCTTCGGCGGAAAGATAAACGATAGGGATGCCGACGAAACCGCCTAACTGGCGTATCACCTTTGCCAGTTCAATGCCATCGCATTCTGGCATATACATATCCATCAGGATCAGATCCGGATCAAACTCCAGCAACGTCCCCATGATCTCCAGCGGCTTGTTTACTGCGCTGACGAGCATGCCCGCCTGTTCAAGCACAGCAGAGTGGTAGACGAGCAGGGCGGCATCATCGTCCACAATCAGTACGCGGAAAGGCTGCTGCGGTTGAAATGAGGTCAACGTATCAAGTCGATCGATCAACTCGCCTGGATTGACCGGCTTGGTAAAGTAGGCAGCGCTCCCGGCACGCACCGCACCCAGCCGTGAATCCAGATCATCGTGTACGGAAATGAATATCACAGGAACCGGTAACGCTCGATCCTGCTGGATTTCTTTCATTGCCTTGACCCCCGCCATCTCATCTTCGGGGAAATCAATGTCCATCAGGATGATCACATCAGGGGTCTGTTTCACAGCCAGCCGGAATTCATCCAGCCGGTCAAAAACACGCACCTCATAACCGAAATGACGCAACTGCAATGACAGCTCCTGCGCCACTTCGGCATCATCATCTACCACGAAAACCTGCTTGACTCCTCTGAATCCCAATATCTTGGCAGTGGTCTTTGTGGAGGCAGATGTTTTTTTCTGAGTGGGGTTGGCATATGCTGCTGTCCGCTGCAACTCTTCAATTTGCTGCTGTATCTGGACACATTGCTGTTCGTTTGCGTGCACCTTTGATTGCAGCAAGCCTTTCAGGCTCTCTTCCAGAATGCGCGCTGCGCTGCTGAGTTCGGCGAAACCAAAAGTTTTGCCGGAACCAGTCAGACTATGCGTCATACGATGTAGCATCTGCAAGCCTTCCTCATTCCATTCGCTCTGCAGTTGTCCCCATAACTGGTCAATCTGATCGATCTTGTCCGGCAGCTTCGCCGCGTACGACTCCGCCAGTAAACGCAGTTTTTCCTGTAGCTCGGTCGTGGAACCAGCCATGATGGCAAATCCGGATAAGGGTGTTTCAGTTTGTGTGGCTAGAAATTTCCATTCCGTATGGGGAAATCGCGTTGCTTCTGCCTACGCTGTGAGCAGCATCTGAACAGGTTATCGAAGTAAACTCCATCGGCATCCTGTCGTCAAGTATCGTATGCAGGCACATCCGATTGTAGCGCTTAAAATGAGGTCACCATACTTCATCCCTACCTCAGTGGACCTTGCAAGACACCTGCTTGCACGCCGTCTAGTATTACAAATTCATTATCAGCGGGAAGTCATGGGAAGATTGCAAGGAGCGATCCGGGAAAAGTATTGTGACGGGGATAAAAATCCCGTCCCAAGTAAGCCAGAAAGGGAGGAAATTTAAGACTGGAACTGTACTGGCTTTATTTGCTCAGCTGCTAGTGCACTGAGCGGGGGAATACAGACAAGGCCACTGCCCGAGTCGGGCAGTGGTGGTATTGAGACGGCGGGGATCACTCATCCTCGTCGTCCTCGT
>JAYUYT010000090.1:0-26192 GCA_043752345.1 Nitrosospira sp. | reverse complement strand
CCATATCAAGCATATTATTGCCAGCATCGGCCCCCCTCAAAGTGTCAGATTGCTTGTAAATCTTGCCAATAGCGATCGTTAACTGCGGTTTTTAGGATCATGGTTTCACTACCACCAGTATCACCACCGCAATCAAGATCACCACCGGGATTTCATTGAACCAGCGGTAATAGACATGGCCATGCCGGTTGCGGTCGTGTTTGAAATCCGCCAATAACTTACCGCAGTAAAGGTGGTAGGCAACCAGCACCGCCACCAGCGCCAGCTTGGCATGCAGCCAGCCGCCGGAAAAACCATAGCTCAGCCAGAGCCACACACCGAATACGATAGTCAGCACCGCCCCCGGCGTCATGATGCCATAGTAGAGTTTGCGCTCCATCACCTTGAAGCGCTCGATACCGGGCTGGTCATCGCTCATGGCATGGTAGACGAACAGACGCGGCAAGTAGAACAGGCCGGCGAACCAGGTGACCATGAAAATGATGTGCAGTGCTTTGATCCAGAGCATGGAGTCCCCTTTTATGCGGAAGCGACTATGAAATCATTGGACGCTGTTTCGAGGGTGCTGTTGTCCATGATGCCACAGTGAGTCGTTGCCATTGCCAAGAAAGTGATGCGGGAGATTGGAATTATATGACCGGAAGCGTGTATGTTACCTTGGTTCCATCAACCTTGACATAGCCGTGCTCCACCAGAGCCGCATACACGGCTGCAACATCAGTAGCGCGCACATTCTTGCCGAGTTTCGACTGCAGTGTGTTCCGCAGGGTTTGTTGAGTGCGGGGTTTTGCGTTTTAGCAGATCTTCTATCACGGCCTTGATCATTTCATCGAGCGTAGCGCGGACGGGAGGCTGTCTGGACTCGTTCTCGCTGCAAGCGCCGTCTGTGTCGACGGAACTGGGGACTCGACCAAAGCACGGCATTTTTTCGATCGAACTTGAGCGGGCAATCGATATTTTTCTTGCTTTCAGGTGCTGAATGAGCGAATCGAACCCCTTGTCTCCCGAGATGATATGAAAGAATCCTGCGGGATCAGCCGCTGCCAGATCGCCTAGATAGTAAGCAATATGGAAATCAAGCGCGTTTTGCCCGGATGTTTCGAGAATAATATATTCCGCATGGTTACCCAGCTCTTGCACTGCCAGAACAAGTTCAACCGGGAGTTTGGTATTCTTCGGGCCGAGAAATACTTTCACCCGGAAGTTCTCGCCCTTCAGAAGAGCAAGCGACTTTAGAGGGACATTTTCGTAATCTATTAAAACGTAGTTTATTTTCAATTCAAAGCCTCAATGGCAATGTGCAACATGTCGTGACATTCATGCAATCACATGGGTTCTCAGCCGTTTTTATATTATCATCCAGATCGAATGGCTGCAGCTTGTGCGAAGTCACCGAAACAATCTCTCAGACTTAACATCGGCATTTTGGGGAGGAAATTGAATTGTATGGACATGATTAGAACACGCGCGGCAGTCGCCTGGGCTCCGGGCCAGCCTTTGCGCATCGAACAGGTTGACCTGATGCCGCCGCAAAAAGGCGAAGTGCTGGTGCGAATTGTGGCTACAGGCGTATGTCATACCGATGCCTACACGCTTTCCGGGAAAGATCCCGAAGGCAGATTCCCCACGATACTCGGCCACGAAGGCGGCGGCATCGTCGAAGCTCTGGGCGAGGAGGTGACCAGCGTTGCCGTGGGTGACCATGTGATTCCGCTGTATACCCCGGAATGCGGCGAGTGCAAATTCTGTAAATCGGGTAAAACCAACTTGTGCCAGGCGATACGCGCAACTCAGGGGCAGGGGCTGATGCCCGACGGCACCACGCGGTTCTCCAAGGACGGGAAGCCCATTTATCACTACATGGGCACTTCGACTTTCTCCGAATATACCGTCATCCCTGAAATTTCCCTGGCAAAGATCAGCAAGGAAGCGCCGCTGGAGAAAGTCTGCCTGCTCGGTTGCGGCGTGACCACCGGCATGGGTGCCGTCGCCAATACCGCGAAAGTGAAAGCGGGCGATAGCGTGGCAGTGTTCGGCCTCGGCGGCATCGGCCTGGCCGTGATCATCGGCGCAGCCATGGCCAAAGCCGCGCGCATCATTGCCATCGATATCAATCCCGGGAAATTCGAGATTGCCCGGCAACTGGGCGCCACCGATGTAGTGAACCCCAAGGATTATGCCAAGCCGATCCAGGAGGTGATCGTCGAGATGACCGGCGGCGGCGTGGATTTTTCCTTTGAATGCATCGGCAACGTCAAGGTAATGCGTTCAGCGCTGGAGTGCTGCCACAAGGGTTGGGGTGAATCGGTGATCATCGGCGTGGCTGGTGCCGGCGAGGAAATCTGCACCCGTCCGTTCCAGTTGGTGACCGGGCGGGTATGGCGCGGTTCGGCGTTTGGCGGAGTGAGAGGCCGCACTGAACTGCCGGGCTATGTGCAACGTTATCTCGACGGTGAATTTGAACTCGATACCTTCATCACCCACACCATGGGGCTGGAGCAGATCAACCAGGCATTTGACCTGATGCACGCGGGCGAATCAATACGCACGGTGATTCATTTCGACAGATAGTTCCATCCTGGCCTGACAGGCTATATCGTGACGGGTGGAACTACTCGAGCTTCAGCTCCAAAGTCTCGTGCGTACAGGTGCAACAGGTCGGGGTCCGTCTGTCATAGAACGCATGTTATAGTGCAAATAATGCATGTGCGATCCGCTACGCTCAGTCAAGCGCCAAGGAAGCGCCGATGAAAAACTAATTTGATTAGGAATAAAGTTATGAAAGCAAAGATTCTCGCATTTGCGCTTATAGCAATCCTCATTGTTGGATTGATTGCATTAAAAATCGCGGCGACCAAATACCTTATAAAAGTTACTGATGACGGTACTCAGCAAAAAATTGAGCGTGATTGCGGCAACCTGCCTTCTGCAATAAGTGAGGATATCAAAGACTGCGCAGAGGTCGTCAGAAACGACGGGGCAAAACGCGACTAAGCTGCTATCAAGGGACGCTACTGGGGCGAGCGTTCTGCTTTTGCCAGAACCTGACATTAGTGTTTATCTCCAAAAACAGATAATCAGATACGCTGGGTATATGCTGCCCTCCGATAACAAAGTTAGATTTACAAGGAACAAACAACAATGACCGATGTAGAACTACTTGCCGAGATTGAAGATATTCTAAGAAATGCTCCCTCGCGAGAAACAGTCTTCAATGTGTCAGTCGAGAACTATTGCTGGTTGGGTAGGGCTATGGCGGCACTGGAAGAATGTGATATAGCCAAGGATATTGTGGCAGAAATGGATAAAGATGCTGAACAAAGCGATAAGGCTTACATTTCAGAGGAGGGACTACGGAAAGTATTCACTGTATTCCATCAAACAAGACACAACTTGCTGGTGAATACTACTGGCCGACTAAGTATCGCCGTTTCAAATGGAATGTTTTTCGATTATTTTGATGAAATTCGAGAAATTATCAAAACAGCGAATCGAACAATTCTGTTTGTTGACCCATATCTGGACGCAGGATTTGTATCCCGGTACATAACCCATGTCAGAAAGGGAGTTTCCATCAGACTTCTTGCTCGTGAGAAACTTGATACTTTGCTTCCTGCGGTGAACGCGTATCGAAATCAGTCACAGCAAGCAATTCAAGTTCGTTCTGCGTCCAGATTTGATGACCGATATGTCTTTATTGACGGGGATAGTTGCTATCGATCCGGAGCGATATTTACCGCTGGTATGAAAGAAAACCCCACGACCGTTACTCAACTCACGAGTGCGTTTACCGCGACATATCGAGTGTACGAAGATATTTGGCAATTTGCGAACGTCGAGTCTTAGGGAACCACCGGATAAGTCCTCCGTCGCGCCCGCGAGGGACTTGTTCAGTGGTTCCTTAACGCTTGCTCAACACGGTAAAATCTTTTGCGTAGCCATGCAGCTTCTGGGTTAAATGCAGGCGTTGTTTCGGCGTCAGCATGGCGTCAAGCTCCAGCATCAGTTGCCGCAACTGTTTCACCCACTGCGCCCAGGCTCGCTCATGTTCGGTAGTGCGACCATTTCCCCAATCGACCAGCCATTGCCTGAGACCTTCTTCCAGTTTGTCTTTTGGTAGCTTTGCTTCGAGCAGTTCGCGCAGCATTTTTTGCCGGGTGGCACGGTGCACGTAGCGATGCTCGGCGCTCTGCGGGAAATCTTTCACCATCGCGGTGATCCGCTCTTTCTGGTTCGGTTCAAGTGCCCCGACCCAGTCTTCGATACGTTCCAGCGATCGCTTCACCCGTTTCTTTTCCAGCGCCTCGGGAGTGCCGTCAAGATTCTCCTTGCGGAACTTCACGTTTTCCTTGGCGAACTTTGTGTCCATGGCGCCGAATTGCGCTGGTTCCATGGTTCCCAGCACTCCGGCTAGATCCCCTGCGGCATAATGCATCAACGCTTCTCTACGCGCTTCCACAGCGTTGTCCATCCAGTCGAGATCACTCGGTTTGAGTCCGGTCTCAACACGTTTAGCCATCTCGCTACACAGCATGGCGTATTTTGGTAGCTCTTCCTTGCGGTGCCAGGCATGTACACGCTGCACGTTCCGCTCGAACTGTGCCTGCTGGTGAGTGTTGAAATCGAAGTAATCGGAGGCAACCCAGCGTATCGCCATGTCGACATTGTTGTAGGCGACGGTGACGAGGCTGCACCCGCTCAGCAGCAGGAACAGCAGCGGCAGTAGGGTTTTGGGCAAACGCATTATGGCAATTTCAAATCAATCATCACTTCTCATCCACCGAAAAAACAAGATCACTCCCAGAATAAATCCCAGGCCCAGGATAGTCTTTACAAATTCTTTAGCGAACCAGAACACCATGGACTCATATAAATCCAATTAATCATCTCCTTCGAGGAAAGAATTTCCGGTGCTCACTTCCGTGACCACCACCATAGCAGCAGCGACAATAGTATCGACACCAGCAGGCCGCTCGTCAACGGAAAGTAAAAGCTGAAATTCTCCCGTTCGATAGTGATATCCCCCGGCAGCCGGCCAAAGGGCAATTTTGACAGCCAAGGCCATGCCAGTCCTACCAGTAACAACAGCAGGCCGAGCAGAATAAGCAGACGTTGCATAAGTTCCACTATCGGGGTTGCGCTTTTTCTTCCTATCTGGGATTTTTCAGTAATTTCTCGGGCAGAAGGCGCGTATCTTCAGACCCAACTATCGGAAAAATCCCCCGGTTCTCATCATCAATGGAGAACTGGGCCTGCCAGATGCGGCCGCTGTCTTGGTCCACCATCAGGAAGTTCCACATATTATCGGTCGGATACAAGGTAAAACGTCCATTCTTGCCATCGGCTGCCAGAGCATCTATGTTGATGGCTGTTCGCGTTCGATTGACATCGTTGTCCACGCTGAACTGCACCTGCCAAAGGCGGCCAGTCTGGGTGTCGAGTTCCAGGAAATTCCACATGTTTCCGGTCTTGAACAGGCGGTAGCGCACCTCCAGCCGTTGTGGCGGGTCAGTTTCAAATTTCATTTTATCGGCTGCATGCACGCTAGAAGTGCTGCCACATCCGAGTCCCACGGCCAGAATAATGATCAGTTGGAAATAGGAAAATCTCATAGGCCGTTCAGTAGAAGATAATTCAGTACGAAATAAATGGGTCGCTTGCAGTGATGCGCCGGAATGTTTAGGGGTTGATACTTGCACTGACAGCATCGTATACCTGTGCGCTGAATTCGCTGACCTGCCGGACAACCATACCCTCCGCATCGCTTTCAATTTTCCCGGTTTTGGAGTGATGTGCTCCGAATGTATAGGCATTTTTCCACACTGCAACACATATCGGGTTAGTGAGAATTTTTTTCTTTGATGCAAGATGCGCAGCCAGGCCGCTTAGGAACTTGTCTTCGGCCCCGGAAAAATAACCGCCGATGGCGCAGATTTTGTAATCTTCATCCTCGGCCCCACTGGCGTTGGGAAACACGAATAACAACACCAGTCATAAATACTTCCATTTCATGATTAGTCCTTGGATGTAACGATGGGAAGTTTCCGGGGTTCAGTTTAACCCACCTGGTGCCGATCAAAAAGAACCACCACTCTACCCCCGGATTTCATATGCACGATTGAGATTGGGCGCGCGAGGCAGGAGCCGAGTCACTGCCGTGTGGGTAGCTCGGCATCGAGGAAGCGGCGCCAGCAGATGCCGGAAGGATGCGCAGGCAACCCTTCCGGGGCTATGCAGACGCGCTGGCAGGAGCAAGATCAATCAGCGCGCTGCCCGAACTGTTAAAAGCGGCGTAGAACGAAGACTACTAGGTTGTGCCTATAGAATGAAATTCTGCCCAGACAACCGGAGCTACTGCTTACTCCGGCTCCAGGCACTTTACTCGTGGAATATGGGGAACTGCGTTTAATATTTTTTCTCTGAAGAGCCCAGATCCCTCCCTCCCATTTCTGGAGAGCGCAGATTCATCTCCGGCTCATGGCATTTCACCTGTTTTCTGGCGTCAGTTGGATCCATGATTTCTTCACTCGGTTTTTTGTCCTTGCAGCCCATTTCGATCAGGACAGTCCGGGCGGAGGTGTGCTCCGGCTTGGAAGGAGGATGCTCTGCCAGGGTGGCAGTCGAACCGAATACGAACATCGCAGCAACGCTAGCGGCAAGCAGTTTGTTCATTTTGATTCCTCTTTTAAAGTTGGCTGAAGGTTGATTTACTGAGACCTGGCTACTTTTGCAGCCCCGGTTTAACGTGCCTTAATCCAATATTGCCCTTGTTACAAAGATGGGGATGGATTTGTACAGGCACATAGATTATGAATAGCAGCGTTTTCTTCTTAGTCAAGTTCAGATTTTCTGGGCTGGCACAAAGCCGACCTGCTGGGTTTGGTGGTCCATCAGTCTCTGCAATGCGCCATTCTCGCCTATCGACGTTGTAATTTCTTCCATCAGCAATGGCCAATTCTGGCCGTCCATCGCCGTCCTGTAGATCAACTCAATGAGGCAGAGATCCTCGTTCATCTCCTTATTTCCGGAAAGAGAGGTTTTTGCAATTTAACCAATTTGGGTGATGCGAGGCGTGATAGGCAAGTAATATGATGAAATCATCCGCAACATGTTGTATATTTTATTAAGAATAGACACCAATGGAATAGGTAGCGAAACAAAGGGCAAGGCGTAGAACGCAATAAATATCAAATTGAGTCTCTGAGAACACGTATTGCTAGTGTGGATTCTATAGCTATGTTATTGTCCCCGGCAATTTTTTAGATAATAATGCTCGAATTGTATGACTGATGAACTCATAACGCCCATTCGGGTCTTGCTGATTAGCCGACATTCCATTGTACTTTTGGGATTGGAAAAGCTGATTGACAGCCAGCGCCCCAGGATGGAAGTGATCAGAAAATTCACGCACTGCGCCGAAGTTTTCTCGCAAGTGGAGAAATTGTTTGCCGACGTGATTCTGCTCGACCTGGATCTCGATATCGAGGAGGGAATCGACGCTATCCCGCAGTTAATTTCCGCTTCCAAAGCAAAGATCCTGGTCTTCACAGGAATCCGTGATCTCGCAGTGCATGATAGAGCCATGCTTGTTGGTGCCAGAGGTGTCGTTGGAAAAGAGGAGCCAGTGGAAACAGTTCTGAGGGCCATTGAGAGAGTGCATGCAGATCAATTCTGGCTTGACCGTGATGGTACCAGCCGACTGGTTCTTGGACTTTCGCGTCAGGACCCCGCAGATGAATGCAACCAGCAACAGGAAGCATTTGGGGCGCTCACCCCCGAAGAGCAAGAAATTGTCGAATTTCTGACGGCTCACGTCGGAGCGACCAGCGAGGCCATAGCATCCCAGCTGCATATAAGCGAAAGCGCTGTTCGTAACCATCTTAGCTCGATCTACGGAAAACTGGGCGTGACCACTAGGCTGGGGCTATGGGAGTACGCGAACAAGCAAGGATCGAACAAGCTAAGGGCCTAGCCTCAGAAATCCCCCATTCGGCATAGGACATTCCTGCTATTCTACCCAGTGCGGATGTCCTGCTTTGCCATCATTTTCATAGCACCTTTCTCTCATGCAATTAGGTAGTTATGACCTATGGCTATTTTTAATCAAGGCAGTATCATTCAACCTGTAGTCAGGACTTGCCATCGTCATGCAAACCGCGCTGACTGAGGGTAAAACGACGCAACTTGGAGTTACAAACGAACTATGATCTCATCAGTAAAAGCGAATAGAACAGAAGAGCGGATTGCCTGCGCGCGTCCGGTGCATTTGGGAAATACCAAAGGCATAACTCGTGACATCAGTGCATCGGGAATGTATTTGGAAACCGGTGCGTCTTATATACCTGGAAGCCGGATCAATTTCACGGTGGAGTTTGATAGTCCCGGGGGGAAACTGATGCTCAGGTGTACCGGAGAGACTGTTCGAATCGAGCCTCGCGACGATGAAATTGGGGTAGCGGTGAAGATTATTAATTCCGTAATGGTACCGGGTTCTCAAGCGGGGGCTCGGGCATGAGCTATTCTTCAGAGCCTCGCCGCTAAAGGGCGCGCAAGGCGGGTAACGCACAGGGTCGCTGCTCAGGGCCGGCAGGAATCGAGCACGATGCGGCGGAGAATATGCAGCCGGCCGTGAAAGAAATGTTCCGCACCCGGAATCACCACCACCGGCAGTTCCTGCGGTGCGGCCCAGTCCAGCACCGATTGCAGCGGCACCACGTCGTCCCTGTCACCGTGGATAATCAATGTGCTGGCAGCATGATCGGCAACGGGTGGCGCTTTCAGCCGTTCCACCGAGGGCGCCACCAGCACCAGTTTTTGCGGATTGAGTTGTTGCGCCGCGTGCGCCTGGATTGCGCCGCCGAAAGAAAACCCCGCCAGCAGCAATGGCAAGTCATCCAGTCCGGCAGCGAATTGACTGCGGATAGCCCCGACCACTGCCAGCACGTCTTCGATCTCACCCACACTCTTATCGTAAGCACCGTCGCTCTTGCCGACGCCGCGAAAATTGAATTTGACGGTGACAAAACCGAGTTCGGGCAAAACCTTGAACAGGGTATGCACGATCTTGCTGTCCATGGTGCCACCGTATAGCGGATGGGGATGAGCGATGACGGCTATGCCAGCAGGGCGGGCAGAGTCCGGCTCGGTCAGTACCGTTTCCAGTTTGCCTGCGGGGCCGTCGATGAAGAGTTTCTGGGGAGTGCTCACGGACATCTCTAAAAATTCAGATTTCGTCACAATACTTCGTTGCTCACAAAAAATGTTTCCTTACATATCAGTTATATGCTGCGTCTACATTTTTTGTTCGCGCCTTGTCTTGTTTAGAACTTTAAATTTTTAGAGGCGTCCGCATGTTCACTACTGCAATCGAACAAATAACGAGATTTCAGATCTTCAGTCGCTCGACCACGCGGCCGTTTTTCAGATGCTCCTCGATGATCTCGTCGATGTCGTCCTTGTCCACATAGGTGTACCAGACTTCTTCCGGGTAGACCACGATCACCGGGCCTTCGTTGCACCGATCCAGACACCCGGCTGTGTTGATTCGCACCCGCTTGCTTTTGCTGTCGAGTTTGAGTGCCTTGATGCGTTCCTTGGCGTAATCGCGCATCGCCTGGGCGCCATGGTTGTTGCAGCACAATGCACCGGCTTCGCGTTGATTGGTGCAGAAGAATACGTGGTAGCGGTAATGGCTCATGAGAATGTTTGAGGAAGTAGTGGAACGGAGATTATACCCAGAACGAGGCATCACCCGCCGAGTGTCTGATCCTGATTCTTGAACCAGGCGAGTGCGTGCTCAAAATGCTGCGGATCAAAATCGGGCCAATATTCTTCCCTGACATAGAAATCCGCATAGACCGATTGCACCGGGAGGAAACCGCTCAATCGGCGGCCCCCTCCCCAACGTACGATCAGATCCAGACGTGAAACTTCATCTGAACGCAGGCCGCCGTTTTTAAGACCGGCCAGATCCCATTCCCAGCCATAGTTGATGAGCAGGTTGACTTTCATTCCGGCGCCCTGGCGCTGGCGAAATTCTGTTAGCACCTTGGGGAATTGCGCCGAGGTTTCATCACCGACCACAAGCAGCGCCGCGCCACGGCGTGCAACCTCGAAAGCGAATGCAACGCAGGCCTCGCTGAATGCCTGTTTCTGAATGGAAGGCCGCCTGGTGTTGTCCTGGGTAAAGCCGTAGATGGAAATTTCCTTGATTCCGCATTCTTTACATTTCTCGTACAGCAGCAACCCCGGGTCGATACCATGAACATATCCGCCTTCTTTGGGCAGACCGTGATCCACGGCCCAGCGGCGATTTCCATCGGGAATGAAACCGACGTGACGCGGGATATTGTTTTTCGCCATTGCAGCCTTTATGCCGACATGATGTGGGGTCATCCGGTACGTAAGATTAGCACTAAAGCAGCAATTAAAGCCTCCGGTAAAGTACCAACAGATACAGCAGTGCCAGGATCGCCCATAGCTCGGCCAAGAGCCGGGTGAGGCCGTTGAAACTCAGCAGGTGGCCATGGCGCCAGTCGAACAGCCGCAACACTGTTTCGGGTAGTCCGTGACCCATATTTGACATGGTCAGGATAATTCCCGCAATCAGGAACGCTGCCATCAGCCAGATGCGGTCGCGTAGTTGCAGACGCAATACCAGCGTCAGCAAGACCGCAGCGTAGCCGATTCCAGCCATGGATTCGGCAGACGGCCATTCGGATAAAGCCTCGGGTTTCAGCAAGGCTTGTGCGGCCAGCCACTTGATGACGGTACAGACGATGAGAAACAGCAAGGCAACAATCCACAGCGGCTTGGCTGGCTGCAAAATTGTTGATAGCAGTATGCCAAGTACAAGCGTGTTGAGCAGGATCGCAACCGTCAACAGCATATCGAAATGCGCCGGGCTGGTAGAAAGGATTTGCCCTGACCAGAGGCCCATCAACGGCAGCGAGGGGTTGGCCTGGATGAACAGCCACGATCCCAGCAGCACCAATCCCCAATCGGCGATGCGACCTGACAGGAACCAACGATTTCTCCGCAGCACCAGTTTCTGCACGAGATGGGAACGGACGCCCAGAGAGTGCGCCAATGCGGCACCGGCCAGACTGCCAGCGGTGTTGGTGAGCAGGTCAGGGATAGAAGCGATGCGTCCTGGGACAAACACTTGCAGTGTTTCCATGCCAAGACTGACAGCGGCACCCACGCCGGTAGCGGCCAGTAGCAGTGTTCCCCCACGCAAGCGGCGCAGGGAGAGCGCTGCCAGAAAGCCGAGCGGAAGATAGGCAAGCAGGTTGATCAGGACATCAAAGCGCGTGATGTAACGCGGCCAGACGGTCAGAAAATGGAATACCTCGCCTTCCGGTGCGCGCCAGCCGGTGAAAGGGGACAGGCTGGCATAGGTTATGAGCAGTACATAGACCGGGAGAATATAAGTGTTGAGCCCGTGGCGGTCTGGCTTGATGTGTTTCATATTGGCCTCATGGCGCCATTCTATGACATATTTTCGACTGGCATGGAGCGGCAGCACGCTCCATGGAGGATTTGTTCAGTGGTTCCTTAGCTTTATCTCAGTCCACAACCGGCTTAACAAGCGCCGCTGCTTGCGGTCGAAGTCTTGCAGCATTTCCAGCCGGGCAAGCAATTCCCGGTCGGGGAAGACCGCTTTGTTGTCGGCGATTTCCGGGCGGATGAACTGGAGCGCATCCATGTTGGGGTTGCCGGAGCCGGTCAGGTTGGTGAGTTCCGCCGAGTTCTTTCCATCCAGCATGAAATTGATGAATTGATGGGCAAGGTCGGGACGTGCCCCGCTCTGATGCAGTACCATGCTGTCCAGCGCCAGCACCGCGCCTTCTTTCGGCGTCGAGTAGCCGATGCTGAATTTGCGTCCGGTTTTTTTCGCATCAAGTGCCGCCTGGAACATGTCGTTGGAGTAGCCATGCGCTACCCACAGGTTTCCCACCGCCAGTTCCTTGACATAACTGGTGTTGCTGAAAGCTGCCCAGTAGGGCTTGGCACGCAGGATCAAATCCCTGGCTTGCTGCCAGTGCTGTTCGTCGGCGTCGTTGACCGAGTAGCCCAGATACTTGAGCGCCGCCGCCATCAGCTCGCGCTGACTATCCAGCACGGTCACGCGCCCTTTGATTTTTTCCAGATACTTCGGCTCGAAAATGATGGCCCAGCTATCGGTGGGCAATCCCAGTTCCTTTACTTTCTCCTGATTGAAGCCGAGCAGCGTGAGGGTATAAGCATAAGGGACGGAATATTTGTTGCCCGGATCGAACGCGCTGTCGAGATACGCCGGGTTGATATTCTTGAGGTTGGGCAGCAGGGATTTATCCAGCGGCTTCAGTACGCCCTGGCGAATCAGGGTGTCCATGGCGTTGCCGGTGGGCACGATCAGATCGTAGCCGCTTGCACCGGCCGCCAGTTTCGCCAGCATTTCTTCATTGTCGGCGTAATAATCCTGTGCAAGCTTGCAGTTGCAGGATAGTTCGAAACGCTGGACCGTTGCCGGCGCGATGTAGTTATTCCAGTTGAATAGATGCAGGACGTTTTTACTGCTGGTGGCAGCGTTCTGTTGCTGGCTGCTGCAGCCTGCGAGCAGCAGCACCACCGCCAGTAGCGCGGACAGTGCCGTGGAATGGCCGGGTGGCCTCATTATTTTGCTTCCCGGCGCAATATGCCCGAATCGAGCTTGGCGGCAATGATGATCAGGGTCAATGTGAGCAGCATCAACAGAGTGGAAATGGCATTTACTTCCGGTGTCACCGCGACCTTGATCATGGTGTAAATCTGAATTGGCAGTATCGGTTCGCCCACACCCTTGGTGAAGAAGGTGATGACGAAGTCATCGATCGACAGAGTGAACGACATCAGCGCACCCGCGACCACTGCCGGCATGATCAGCGGCAGCGTGATCAGGCGGAAAGTCTGCCAGGGGGATGCACCCAGATCGCGTGCCGCTTCAAAGATGCTTTCGTCCATGCCTTGCAGGCGCGCCCGCACGATGATGGCGACAAAGCCGATACAGAAGGTGGTATGCGCGATGATGATGGAGACCATGCCGAGCGTGAGGTTGAGCACCTGCAGGAAAAATAACAGCAATGCCACCCCCAGCAGAATCTCGGGCATCGCTACCGGCGTGAATACCAGCACCGGCAGAAATTTAAGTTGGTAGCGATGTATCGCCAGACCGGCCATGGTGCCGAGCAGGGTGGCGAGGAAACTCGCGCTGACAGCGATGATCAGTGAATTGCGCGCGGCAGTGAGCATTTCCTGGTTGTTGAACAGTGCTACATACCAGGACAGGGTGAAGCCCACCCATTCAGCATTCAGCTTGGAATCGTTGAAGGAGTACACCACCACGATGATCAACGGAATGTAGAGAAAAGCGTAAGCCAGTGCCGCCGCAGACCATAACCAGATATTGTTGCGTCGCATATCTTACCGCTCCGGAGTGGCGGCGGGCCGCGCGAACCATGCAGCCAGTCCAGTGATGGCCAGTACCGCCAGTGTCAGCATGATCGATAGCGTCGAACCAAAAGGCCAGTCGCGGGTGCCGAGGAATTGATCCTTGATCAGGTTGCCGATGAGGATGTCGCCGGTACCGCCGAGTATGTCCGGCACCGCGAACATGCCCAGCACCGGAATGAATACCAGCGCCGAGCCTGAGAACACGCCCGGCAGCGACAGTGGCCAGGTGACGCGCCAGAAGCGTTGCCAGGCATTGGCGCCCAGATCCTGTGCTGCATCCAGCAGTGCCGGATCGTGTTTCTCCAGATTGGTATAGAGCGGCAGTACCATGAACGGCAGATGTACATAAACCATGCCCACCAGTACCGCAAACGACGAGAACAGCAGGGTCACCGGGGCAATGCCGAATACGCCCAGCACTGTATTGATAAAATGGCTGAACACCGACTCGGGACCGAGAATAATCATCCAGGCATAAATGCGGATGAGAAAGTTGCTGGCGAACGGCAGTACCACCAGCAGCACCATCAGATTACGGAAACGTTTTTCGCTGCGTGCGATCAGTAGCGCCAGCGGGTAGGCCATGATGAGACAGATCAGCGTACTGGCTGCGGCAACAGCAAAGGATTTGAGGAAGATTTCGGCGTACAGGATATCGCTGAAAAAGAACTGGTAGGTTTCCAGGGTTAAGCCATATTCGCCGTGCACTGCCCCCGCAGGCACTGCGATGGGGGCCAGGCCACCGAACTCGCCGGGAAAGCGCAGTGAAGTGAACAGCATGATCAGGCTGGGAGCAACAAAGAACACCAGCAGGAACAACAGTGGCGGCCCGCTTACCAGCCATTTGGCAATGCGGTTTGCTTTGCTGTCGCCTTTAATCATTGAGAAAAGTGCCGGCATCATGCCGCCAGGAGACTGCTACCGGATCACCCGCCTCGAAAAACTTGGCTCGTCCCGGTGCGGAATTGGGCAGCAGGGCTTCAATGCGGGCGCCGTTGGGGAGTTCCACGATATAAGTGGTGACGTCACCCACGTAGAGAAAGCCCTGCACCTTGCCGATGAAATGGTTTTTCAGTTCCGTTTCCTCCGCGTGATGCGAAATCCGCACCTGTTCCGGGCGTATCGCCAGCACCCCGGCATCGCCAACTTTGACGTTTTCCTTGCTGGGAGCGGTTACTTCACCGAGTCCTGCTACACTGAGTTTTAAATGCGACGGGGCGGCCTCCAGCACTTGTGCGTTCATGATGCTGATCTTGCCGATGAAGTCGGCGACAAAACGGTTTCGAGGGAAACCGTAGATTCTGGAGGGTTCGTCAAGCTGCTCGACTTTGCCCTGGTTCATTACCGCAATGCGGTGCGACAATGCCAGTGCCTCATTCTGGGAGTGGGTGATGAATACGAATGTGACCCCCCTTTCTTTCTGCAGATTGATCAGCTCGATCTGCATCTCCTCCCGCAACTTCGCGTCCAGCGCCCCCAGCGGTTCATCCAGCAGCAGCAGGCGCGGTCGATTGACCAGTCCCCGGGCAAAGGCCACGCGTTGCTTCTGTCCACCTGACAACTCCTGCGGGAAACGGTTGCCGAAATTGGACAGGCGCACGTCATCCAGGGCTTCCCTGACCCTGGACTTGATTTCATCAGGTGTTGTGCCCGCCATTTTGAGGGGAAAAGCGATATTGTCGGAGACGGTCATGTGCGGAAACAGCGCATAACTCTGGAACACGGTGTGAATGGGGCGCTTTTCCGGCGGGGTGCCGAGCATATCCTTGCCGTCCAGCAGGATCTGACCGGCATCGGGCAGATCGAATCCGGCAATCATGCGCAACAGGGTGGTTTTGCCGCAACCGGAAGGTCCCAGTAGAGTAAAGAATTCACCCGCTTCGATACTGATGCTGATGTTGTCTACTGCGGTGAAATCGCCAAAGCGCCGTGTCACATTACGGATTTCAAGTAGCGCCATGATGGATTGACTTAGCCTATCCCTGTCACCACATATGCCAGAGTAATAATATCGCCAACAGCAGCGTGAGCACAGACAGTAGACGGCTCTGGCGTTTTTCTTCGATGAGCAATTCGCTCATTTTCTCTTCCAGCATCTGCGTGCGGTTGTCGCTCAGGGCATGATGCAACAGGCGCGGGAACTGGGGCAACAGCACTGCCCAATTGGGTATCTCCTTGCCCAGACGGCGTGCCAGTCCGCGCCAGCCGATTTGCTCCGACATCCAGTTCTCCAGGTACGGCTTGGCAGTTGTCCACAGATCGAGATCAGGGTCGAGATCACGCCCCAGTCCTTCGATATTCAGCAGTGTTTTTTGCAACAGCACCAGTTGTGTCTGGATTTCGACGTTGAAGCGGCGCGAAGTCTGGAACAATTGCAACAGCACGTGACCGAAGGAAATCTCCTTCAGCGGTTTGTCAAAGATCGGTTCGCATACGGCACGGATTGCCGTTTCAAAGTCATCTACCCGTGTATTCTTCGGCGCCCAGCCCGCTTCGACGTGTGCCTGCGCCACGCGCTTGTAGTCGCGGCGGAAGAACGCCAGGAAATTCTGCGCGAGGTAGTTCTTGTCCTCGTCAGTAAGCGTTCCCATGATGCCAAAATCGACCGCAATGTAGCGGCCATCGCTGCCGACAAAAATGTTGCCGGGGTGCATATCGGCATGGAAATAACCGTCGCGGAATACCTGGGTGAAAAATATTTCCACCCCGACGCGGGCAAGTTTGGGAATGTCCACACCCTGTGTGCGCAGTTCCGCCACATGGCTGATGGGTATGCCCTTCATGCGCTGCATCACCATCACGTTGGAATGACAATAATCCCAGTAGACTTCCGGTACCAGCAGCAGTGGCGAGTCAAGAAAATTGCGCCGCAACTGGCTGCAGTTGGATGCTTCACGCATGAGATCAAGTTCGTCGTTCAGATGGCGCGCGAATTCCACCACCACTTCGCGTGGTTTCAGACGCTTGCCATCCGGCCACAAGGCTTCAACCAGCCAGGCACCGGTTTCCATTAAAGCGACATCGTGTGCGATGATCGGGGCGATGCCGGGGCGCAGTATTTTAACCGCCACTTCCGTGCCATCGTGCAGCTCCGCCAGATGTACCTGGGCAACAGATGCGCTGGCTATCGGCTCTGCTTCGAACTGGTGGAATACTTCGCTGGCGGGTTTACCGTAGACCTGTTCCAGTATGGCGAGCGCAATACTGGAAGGAAACGGCGGAACCTGATCCTGCAGCTTGGCCAACTCATCAGCAATGTCTTCCGGCAGCAGATCGCGGCGGGTGGACAGCACCTGGCCGAACTTGACGAACAGGGGACCGAGTGCCTCCAGTGCCAGACGCAGGCGTTCGCCACGCGGTTTCTCCAGTCGCCGCCAGAATGTAGCAAGCTTGACCAGAGGCTGCAATGGATGCAAGCGTCCCTGACCGAGAAAAAAATCATCGAGGCCGAAGCGGAATGCTACCGCGAGTATTTTGAGGAGGCGAAAGAAACGCATTTATTCCAGGTACGGCAATTTATCCGTCGCCAAATATTCTTCTTGGGTTTACAAAGGAGCCGTGTGGCTTAGCTTCTCCACGCGTTTTTCCAACTGCTCCGCATCATTACGTAATGTACTTACATCATCAATGAATTTGCGTACATAAGGGGGTTTGGCGAGCAGCGGTTGTTCTTCCGTCCAGTATTCCGCCAGCGTTTGCGACAGGTTGCGCAGGGTGTCAGTGTGCCACTGCAGCAGATTGTCGCCAGCCTGCATCACGCGGTGGGCGAGAATGTCACCCATGATGAGGCTTAAATCCTGTTCCGCATCCCAGTGCAGGTTTTTGCCGATGTGGAGAAGCTCTTCAGCAAACGCGCTGTCGCCGGAAATATGGATGTTGCGGTAGGCGTCTGCGTCATGCGCCAGCAGGCGTGGCAGTAGACCTGGAATAAGGGTGAGGGTGGCGTCGGTCGCAGCAGCATCTGCCGCAGCCGCCACCTCGCCATTGGACTGTACGATCAGGGCGAAATCAACGAAAGGGGGAATGCAAAAACGCGCAGTCTTGCCGGCGCAAGGCTGCAGTCGTTTGCGCGCCCAGCTTTCCCCACGCAGCAGGTGGTTGAGCGGGGCTATCGCGACAGACGCCAGCATGGCAACTTGGTAAACCTAGGAAACTTGTTGAAATCCGGCCAGCAACCAAACGGATTTGGAATCCTTGAGATTTTTCTGTACATGCCAGATTTCATCAATTGCTTCCGCTGAGGCGCCGGGGGCTTCGCGCAATTGGCCGTTGAAGCGTACGCTGGCAATGGCCTGATCATCTGTGGTGACCACTTCCAGCAGTTCCGCATTGATTGTGAGCACTTCCGTTTTTTGTGGTTCGTCACCGCGTTCACTGATTTGCATGCTGATCTCGGCGTACATTTCTGGCGTGGTGTACTCGCGGATATCATTCAAGTCACGCGCATCGTTGGCTGCCTGCAGACGGATGAACGAGGTTTTGGCACTGCGCAGAAACGGTTCCACCTGGAAATCTGCGGGGATATTCGCGGCGTGAGGAGCAGGTGCCGCCACTGCGGCCGTCCCCGTGCCCATTGCACCCGGCGTCACGCCGCTGTTACCAGTGTTGGTACCCATCCCGGAATACTGCAGCGGACGCGTCGCCTGTTCCTGCCTAGGCTTGCGCATCATGCGCACGACAAAGAAAATCGCGGCCATCAGTGCCGCTAGCATCAGCACGTCCATCATATTGATGCCCTCGAATGCGCCGCCCATGAACAGCGCTGCCAGCAAGCCACCGGCGGCCAGACCGGCCAGTGGTCCCGCCCATTTGCTACCGCCTGCTGCCGCAGCGGCTACTGGCGCCTGTGCCGGCTTGGGAGCAGCTTGCGGGCTGATGGATTGACGTTGCTGGCCGATACTCTTGCCACCACCAAAACGTTTTGCTTCTGCATCAAAGGCGACCAGTCCGAAGCTGAGAGCGGCCAGAGTCAGCAAGGTCAGTATTTTGTTCATGAAGATCTCCAGTGGTACGACCAAAGTGGTGAGTATAGCACTATCGATTCATCTGGATGTCTCGTAAATTGCACCTGGATTCAGCCGCTAAAGGAGGATGGAACGGGTGGTTTGCGTGGGTACAAGATAAGGCGCAACGATCCGGAATGGGTGCTGTTCTATTCGAGGAAATGGCAATGCGCTTTACGGATCAATTTGTTCAGAGCTTCCCTTGGTAGAGCCATCCCCGCCGCACCAGCCATTTCTCGATTTCAACGGCGATCAGCACGACACTTGCTGCGCCGATACACAGGGCAAGTTCAGTCATATCAAGCGGTTCGGTTTTGAAAATCGGATTGAGTGCGGGAAGGTAAATCGTTGCCATTTGCAGCAGAAAAGTGACGCTGATGGCCAGCGCCATTGGCCGATTGGAAAACAGTCCGATGGCAAACAGCGATTCCTTTTCTGAACGGATCGCCAGCACGTGGGCGAGCTGAGCCAATGTCAGCAGGGTGAACACCATGGTCTGCCAGTGCGCCGAGCCGGAGTGATAGGCCCAGTCTTGGATCAGCAAGGTGAGCGCGGCCATCAGTAGCCCCACCCAGATCATGTGCTGCCACATGCCATGCGCGAATATACTTTCCTGTGGTGGGCGCGGCGGGCGGCGCATCACGCCGCGTTCCTCCGGTTCGGCAGTGAGCGCCAGCGCGGGCAAACCGTCGGTGACCAGATTGATCCAGAGGATGTGGATCGGCAGCAGCGGAATGGGCAAGCCCAGGAAAGGCGCCAAAAGAATGATCAGGATTTCAGCGGAGTTGGTGGTCACCGCGTAGCGGATGAATTTACGAATGTTGTCGTAGAGGCGGCGACCCTGGCGTATGGCGTGGACGATGGTGGCGAAGTTGTCGTCCAGCAGCACCATGTGGGCGGCTTCACGCGCCACATCGGTGCCGCCTTTACCCATCGCTATCCCGATGTTCGCCGCCTTGAGCGCAGGGGCGTCGTTCACGCCATCGCCGGTCATGGCGACGATTTCACCTTTGTCTTGCAGTGCTTTGACGATTTTTATTTTTTGTGCCGGATCAACGCGGGCGTAAACCCGTATTTGCTCCACTTCTGTTTCGAATGCCACTTGATCGAGTTGTGCCAATTCGGCGCCGGTCATCACGCCCCCGCCGCCGTCGACTAATATGCCGAGTTCGCGCGCAATAGCGCGCGCAGTGGCGGGGTGGTCGCCGGTGATCATTACTGGCGTGATGCCGGCCGATTTGCACAGCGCGACAGCTTCCTTCACTTCGCTGCGCGGCGGGTCGATCAAGCCGACGAAGCCGAGAAAAACCAGTTCGCTTTCTAGTTCTGCCGGATGGTGGCTGGCGGGCAACGCCGGCCACCTGCGGTAGGCCAGTGCCAGTACGCGCAAGCCGTCAGCAGCCATGGTTTCGGCTGTGCGCAGCAATGCCGACTGGTCGATGAATTGTTCGCCGTTTGCGCTGAGCGTGCGATGGCACTGCGGCACTACCGCCTCCGGCGAGCCTTTGGTGAAAGCCAGCACCGTCTCGCTTGTGCGGTGGAAAGTGGTCATGCGCTTGCGTTCGGAATCAAAAGGCAGTTCCTTGAGCCGCGGCATTTCTTGTTCCAGCACCGCCTTGTCAAACCCTGCTGCTTGCGCGGCATGCAACAAAGCCGCTTCGGTCGGTTCGCCGTGTATTCTGCCATGATGATCCAGATGCGCGTCATTGCTCAACGCCAGCGCGTGGAACAAGGTTGTCCAGGGTTCTGTTTGCTTCTTTTCCTGTAATGTTTTGCATAGCGCACCATCAGCATAAATCGCCGTCACGTGCATTTTATTCTGCGTCAGCGTGCCGGTTTTATCGGAGCAGATGAAAGTCACCGAACCCAGTGTTTCCACTGCGGGCAGATGGCGAATCAAGGCATGTTGCCTGACCATTTTGCGCGCGCCGAGCGCAAGCGAAATCGTCACCACCGCCGGTAGCGCTTCGGGAATGGCGGCGACCGCCAGACTTACGGCGGTCATGAACATGAGCAGTAGCGGTTCGCCACGGATGATGCCCAGCACGAACACCACTACGCAAATTGCCAGCGCCGCCAGCGCCAGCCGTTTGCCGAAGTGGGCCAGGCGGTTTTGCATTGGTGTTTTGGCTTCCCCGGCCCCGCTGATCAGTGCAGCGATTTTGCCAAGTTCGCTTTGCATGCCGGTTGCCACCACCAGGCCGCGCCCGCGTCCGTGGACGACGGTGGTGCCTTTGTATGCCATGCAATGCCGGTCACCCAGCGGCGGATCGGCTGCTTCCACGGCAATAGTCTGTTTTTCCAGCGCGACTGATTCGCCAGTCAAAGCCGATTCATCTATTTTGATCCGCGCTGTTTCGACGATGCGCAGATCGGCCGGTACCAGATTGCCCGCTTCCAGCAGCACGATGTCCCCAGGAACTAACTCCGCCGTACTGATGCTTTCCACCCGGCCGTCGCGCAGCACGCTGGCAGCGGCCTCAGCCATACGCTTGAGCGCGGCCATCGCGCGCTCTGCACGGTATTCCTGCACGAAGCCAATGACGGCGTTCAATATCACAATGACGATGATGGCGACGGTATCTTCCAGATCACCGACCACGCCGGAAATAATTGCCGCCGCCATCAGTATCAGGATCATAAAATCGGTGAACTGGTCAAGAAACATGCGCCACGGCGGACGACCGCGTTTTTCGTGCAGCGCATTCGGCCCGAAGTGTGCCAGCCGCCGGGCTGCTTCGGCGGCGCTTAAACCGGTTTGGATGTTGACTTCCAGTTGACGCGCGGCTTCATCCACTGACAGCGTGTGCCAGGAATGTTGGTTAATATCCATGCTCAAAGATAATCCAGGTATTGAGGATATATAACAGAAACAGGCCCAGACTCACCCATGTGAGTCCCAACATGGCGCGCCCTTGTGGACGAAAAACAAGACCGACGATCACCAAGGCATTCATCGTGACGGCGGTGAACGCGGTGAAGGCATGGCTGGAGTTGACATGAGCGAGCATGGGACCCCTTAGCGTAAAATAGGTCATCCACTGCTAGGATAATGATATTTTATTGAGAAAGCCATTTACAAGCTGAGACAGTCCGAATGCTATAGTGAATTTGTAAGAAATAGGAGAGCACAAGGAGAAGCAGGTAGTGAAACATACTCAACCTTCTGAACAGAACACGAAATCTGCCTGGTATAGCAATTCGCCGCAAGACGTGCTTACAGCTTTCCAAACTGGCCGCAATGGTCTTTCCTGGACAGAAGCGGAGCACCGGCTTAAACACTATGGCCCCAACCGGCTGAAGCCACCCAGGCAGCGGGGCTCGTTCGTCCGATTCTTACTGCAATTTCATAACGTGCTGATCTACGTATTGCTGGCCGCAGCGTTGGTGACCGCTTTTCTTGAACACTGGGTCGATACCGGGGTGATTGTGGGCGTGGTGGTAATCAACGCCATCATCGGTTTTATCCAGGAAGGCAAGGCGGAAAAGGCGCTGGATGCCATCCGCCGGATGCTCTCGCTGCAAGCCACGGTGTTGCGTGAAGGGGCAAGGAAACTGATTCCCGCAGAGGAAGTAGTGCCTGGCGATATCATTCTCTTGCAGTCCGGGGATAAGGTGCCTGCTGATCTGAGATTACTCGACGTCAAAAGTCTGCGGATCGAGGAAGCAGCGCTGACCGGAGAGTCGGAGCCGGTGGAAAAATCCATTACGGCAGTTGCGGAGCTGGCGGCTACCGGCGATCGCTTCTGTATGGCGTATTCCAGCACCCTGGTGGTTTATGGGCAGGGCATGGGCGTGGTGGTCGCCACCGCTGACAGTACCGAGATCGGACGTATCAGCACCATGCTGGAACAGGTGCAGGAGCTCACTACGCCGCTGTTGCGGCAGATGACGGTATTCGGGCGCTGGCTCACAGTCGTCATCCTGGGGCTGGCTGCTGGCACTTTCATTTATGGATCATTGCTCCGCAGCTATTCCATGAGCGAAATGTTTCTGGCGGCGGTGGGCCTGGCTGTGGCAGCAATACCGGAAGGACTTCCTGCCATCATGACCATTACGCTCGCGCTCGGTGTGCAGAAAATGGCGCGGCGCAACGCCATTATTCGCCGTCTGCCCGCGGTGGAGACTCTGGGTGCGGTGACGGTGATTTGCACCGACAAGACCGGCACTCTGACTCGCAATGAAATGACGGTGCAACGAGTGATCACCGCCGATCAGGTATTTGAGGTTAGCGGAGCAGGATACGCGCCTCATGGAGGTTTCAGCCGGGGCGGACAGGAGGTTTCCGCTTCTGATCATTTACTGATCCTGGATCTGGTGCGTGCCGGCCTACTCTGCAACGATGCGTGGTTGCGCGAAGTTGACGGTATCTGGCGGATTGAAGGCGATCCGACCGAGGGTGCGCTCATTCCCCTGGCGATGAAGGCTGGTTTCGACCCCGTATATGAACGTGAGTCATTGCCTCGCACCGATGTGATTCCCTTCGAGTCCGAGCACCGCTTCATGGCTGCCCTGCACCACGACCATGCAGGGCACGGTTTTATTTACGTCAAAGGCGCGCCCGAGCGGGTGCTGGAGATGTGCGCCAGCCAGCGTAGCTTGGGAGAAGACCATTCCCTCAATATTGCCTACTGGTTGAGCAGAGCGGAAGAAACCGCTGCGCTGGGCCAGCGTTTGCTCGCCGTGGCTACTAAACCTGTTGCAACAACGCACCGCGAGCTTAACTTTTCTGACATGGAACAGGGCTTCACCCTGCTGGGTCTGTTTGGCATCATTGATCCGCCGCGTGACGAGGCCATCGCGGCAGTGCGCGAGTGCCAGTCTGCCGGTATTCGCGTCAAGATGATCACTGGTGATCATGCGATTACTGCCCGGGCTATCGGTGCGCAACTGGGCATCGGCAACGGGCAGACCGTCCTCACCGGGGGTGACCTGGGAAAAATGGATGATGTCCAGTTGCAAAGCGCAGTTGTGAATGTGGATGTATTCGCCCGCGCCAGTCCCGAGCACAAGCTGCGCCTAGTAAGAGCACTGCAGGCCAACGGCGAGATCGTCGCCATGACCGGTGACGGCGTCAATGACGCTCCGGCTTTGAAACGCGCTGATGTGGGTGTGGCCATGGGCATGAAGGGCACCGAGGTGGCGAAGGAGGCGGCCGAGATGGTGCTGGCGGATGACAACTTCGCTTCCATCGCCCATGCCGTGGAGCAAGGGCGCACCGTCTACGACAACCTCAAGAAGACCATTATCTACATCATGCCGACTAACGGCGGGGAAGCGGGCATGATCATGATCGCCATACTCATGGGAATCGCGTTGCCGATCACGCCGGTGCAGATCCTGTGGATAAACATGGTGACTGCCGTGACACTTTCATTGTCGCTGGCTTTCGAGCGGGCGGAGGCGGGCGTGATGCAGCGCCCGCCACGGGATCCGCGTAAGCCCATGCTGTCTGGCTTCATGGCGTGGCGTATCATTTTCGTTTCGGCGCTGCTGGTAAGCGGCTGCCTCGGCTTATTCTTGTGGGAGCAGGCGCGGGGCGCCGGTATCGAGGCCAGCCGGACGGTGGCGGTCAATGCGTTGGTGATAGGGGAGATCGTTTACCTGTTCAATTGCCGCTATCTTCTGGCGTCGGCGATGTCTTGGGAAGGTTTTTCCGGTAACCGTTATGTTCTGCTCGCGATCGGGGTGCTCGTTGTAATCCAGATGCTGTTTACCTATGCTCCCGTCATGCAGAATCTATTTGGTACGACTGCCATCGATATTGCAGCATGGACGCGGATTGCTGCGTTTGGTACATTGTTGTTTGCTGCGGTGGAAACCGAAAAATACCTAATCCGCCGCAGGGGACTCGCTACCGGATAATAATGCATTGATCCTCAAACTTGCGGCACCATTTGAAAGACTGGCAGCCTTCCGGACTGAGACTAGCGTGACCACTATTTTTTCAAGTTCTCCGGTTTGCTGCTAATCTCAATGTTGCTCGGGGCGATTGCAAAAGAATTATAAAAGGAGATCGATCATGCTCACAATGAAGCGGATAGCAGTAGGCACCGACCTGTCCTGGTATGCCAGCCGGGCCGAAACCCGGGCTGCCATGCTGGCGCACGAACTGGGCAGCGTGGAGCTGGACGTGGTGCATGTCATCGGCAGCCTGGCACTGGAATCGCTCCACCTGCTTACTCAGCTCCCCGAGCAGACCGAGCGGCGGCTGATTGATTCGGCCAAGGAGCAGATCGCTAAACTGGCGCACGAGCTTGCCGAAAAGCACCACATTCCGGTTACGCCCGTCATCGAAATTGGCCGCGCCCACAGCGAGATCGCGCGCCACGCCGAGGCCATCGATGCCGGTCTGGTGGTGCTGGGGGCGCACGGCGGCAGTTTGGTGCGCGAATTATTTCTTGGCTCTACTGCCGAGAAAGTGCTGCGAAAACTGTCTCGTCCGGTTCTGATAGTCAAGCGTGAACCGCAGGCGCCGTACCAACGGATACTGGTGCCGGTCGATTTCTCTGAACCTTCCCGGCGGGCGCTGGAGCTTGCCTTGCGCATCGCCCCGCGCGCGCATATCACTGTGCTGCACGCATTCGAGGTGCCGTACGAAGCCAAGCTGCGCTTTTCCGGCGCGAGCGATGAAACGATTCAGGCCTATCGCGCCGAGGTGCAGGCACAGGCAGATCAGGCGATGCAGCAATTCATCTCCACCTTGGGGGCCACTGCCAGCCCATTATTTCGCATTGTAGAATTCGGCCCTGCGTCTGCTGTAATCCGGGGAAAAGCGGAAGTGCTTGAACCCGATCTGATTGTCATGGGTAAACACGGACAGTCCGGGTGGGAAGATATGCTGCTCGGCAGTGTAACCAAGCAAGTGATTCTGGATGCCAGTTGTGACGTACTGGTGGTCAGCGAGGATGGCTTGAAAGCGGTCTGACCATGCAGCCTGAAAGCAGCTTGCAACCGGACATTATCCAGTGCAAAGCGGCGGGCACGCTGCCTGGACTGTTTGCTATACGCATCAAGCGAACTCCGGAGTCTCCAGCCTACAGACAGTTTAATACCGCTAGCGGAGTCTGGCGAAGTTATATTTGGCAGGAAATGGGTATGCTGGTGGTGTGCTGGAAGCTTGCCTTGGCACGTGAGAACTTCGCACCAGGCGAGCGAGTGGCGATCCTGCTGCACAATTCCGTGGAATGGGTATGCTTCGATCAGGCCGCGCTGTCCTTAGGGCTGGTCGTGGTGCCCCTTTACCCCTCCGACACCCCCGGCAACATCGCATATATCCTGGCGGACTCAGGTGCCCGCTTGCTGCTGGTGGGAACACGGGGGCGTTGGGAAACCTTGTCCCCGCTGTGTGCCAGCCTGACCGGACTGAGCAAGGTACTGTGCCTGCGCCGCCCTGTGGGGGATGCGGATAAGGTGGTAGTGCTGGAAGGCGTGGAAGATTGGCTGGCACGGGTCGATCAGTCCGCCGGACCCAGCATGAACCAGGCTGGTGCTGACGAATACTATTGCACTGACCCCCGGGCGCTAGCTACCCTGGTCTACACTTCCGGTACTACCGGACGGCCCAAAGGGGTGATGCTCAGCCACCACAATATCCTGTGGAATGCGGAGGCAGTACTTAAGGAAGCGCTGATTTATTCATAAAAGTTGCCAACCATTTGGCTGCTTTATGCGTTATGGCATAAGGTAATTCAAGGGAGCGTCAGCATGGGAAAG
>JAYUYT010000089.1:0-4766 GCA_043752345.1 Nitrosospira sp. | reverse complement strand
CGGTCATGGCAAAAATCCCCGGCACACCTATCAGATTATTCAGCGCCGGGGCAACGATCAACGAAACAGCAAAAGTGGTGCCGATGGTCATGCCGATCGCAGCCATCGCCTTGGTGCGGTGCTCTTCGCGGGTCAGATCGGCAGCCAGCGCCATTACTGCCGCGGAAATTGCCCCCGCGCCCTGAATAATGCGACCGAAAATCACCCAGTAAATATCGGTGGCGGATGCGGCAATGAAACTGCCGATGGCGAACAGGACCAAACCAAGATAAATCACCGGCTTGCGCCCGATGCGGTCGGATAGCCAGCCGAAAGGGATTTGCAGTATCGCCTGGGTCAGTCCGTAGGCACCGAGTGCGATACCGACCAGCAGGTAGTTGTTGCCGCCGGGCAAATCCTCGGCATAGAACGCGAATACCGGCAGTATGATGAACATTCCAAACATGCGCAGCCCATAAATACCGGCCAGACCGGCAGTGGCGCGCAGTTCAACGGGGGACATCTTTTCGTGGGATGATGATGCGGACATGAATCAGATTGGGAAAACGCTGTGAACTTGAGTATATTAGCAGGTTGACCGACACTCCGGTAGCCAATGACGGTAGTCGATGGAACTTATCAAAATTCGTGGTGCGCGCACCCACAATCTTAAAAACATCAATCTCGATCTGCCGCGCAACAAGCTGATCGTCATCACCGGGCTATCAGGTTCGGGCAAGTCTTCGCTCGCGTTTGACACGCTCTATGCGGAAGGCCAGCGGCGTTACGTGGAATCACTCTCGGCGTATGCGCGGCAATTCCTGCAATTGATGGAAAAACCCGACGTCGATCTGATCGAGGGGCTCTCGCCTGCCATTGCCATCGAGCAGAAAGCGACCTCGCATAACCCGCGTTCCACCGTCGGCACTGTCACTGAAATCCACGATTACATGCGCTTGTTGTTCGCGCGCGTGGGCGATCCGCAGTGCCCCGAACACGGCATCACGCTGACCGCGCAAAGCGTTTCGCAAATGGTGGATCATGTATTGCAACTGCCGGCAGACACGCGGCTGATGATCCTCTCGCCGCTGGTGGTCGGGCGCAAAGGCGAACAGATGGACTTGTTCGATGAGTTGCGTGCACAGGGTTTCGTGCGTCTGCGCATCAACGGTAAGGTGCATGAAATCGATGCGCTGCCGAAATTGCAAAAAACCAAGAAACACACGGTGGAAGTGGTGGTGGACCGGCTGAAAGTCTCTGCCGACGCCAAACAGCGGCTGGCCGAGTCATTCGAGACCGCGCTGCGTCATGCCGATGGACGCGCGCTGGCAGTGGAAATGGATTCCGGCCAGGAGCATCTTTTTTCCGCCAAGTTCAGTTGTCCGGTATGCAGCTATTCGTTGCCGGAACTGGAACCACGGCTATTCTCCTTCAATAACCCGATGGGCGCCTGCCCCAAGTGTGACGGCCTTGGGCAAATCACATTCTTTGATCCCAGGCGGGTTGTCGCTTTCCCGCATCTGTCACTGGCTGCCGGCGCCATCAAGGGCTGGGATCGGCGCAATCAATTCTATTTCCAGATGCTGACAAGTCTTGCCAGTCACTACCATTTTGATCTGGAAACACCATTCGAACAGCTTGCTGCAGACATTCAGGCAATCATCCTCAACGGTTCCGGCAAGGAAAAAATCCTGTTCTCGTATCTCAACGAAAGTGGCCGCAAAAATAAGCAGGAGCACACCTTCGAGGGCATAGTCCCCAACCTGGAGCGGCGCTACAAGGAAACCGATTCACAGGCGGTACGCGAGGAGCTGGCAAAATATCTCAATTCCATGCTCTGCCCCGAATGCGCGGGTACCCGCCTGCGCAAGGAAGCCCGTCATGTCCGGGTAGGCGGGCAGGCTATTTACGAAATCAATGCATTGCCGCTGAAACAGGCCAAAATGTTTTTCGATCAGGTACAACTGAGCGGGCACAAGCACGCCATCGCCGAAAGAATCATCAAGGAAATCTCCAGCCGCATCCAGTTCCTCAACAACGTCGGGCTGGATTATCTGTCACTGGATCGTTCCGCCGACACACTGTCCGGCGGGGAATCCCAGCGCATCCGCCTCGCCAGCCAGATCGGCTCGGGACTGACCGGGGTGATGTATGTGCTGGATGAACCTTCCATCGGCCTGCACCAGCGCGACAATGCACGCCTGCTGGAGACTCTCAAGAATCTGCGCGATCTCGGCAACAGCGTGATCGTGGTGGAGCATGACCAGGATGCCATCCTCGCTGCTGATTATGTGGTGGATATGGGCCCCGGTGCGGGTGAGCACGGCGGATTAATCATCGCCCAGGGTACGCCGCAAGCTATCCAGAAAAATGCGGCTTCGCTCACCGGAAAATATCTTTCCGGCAAACTGGCCATCGCGCTGCCGAAGAAACGCACCCGGCCCGCCAGCGGTCGCTGGCTCAGAATCGAAGGCGCATCCGGCAACAACCTGAAAAACGTCAACCTCAACCTGCCGGTAGGATTGTTCGTGTGCGTCACCGGCGTGTCCGGTTCGGGCAAATCCACTCTCGTCAACGACACGCTCTACCATGCCACGGCGCGCCACCTCTACGGCAGCAGCGCAGAACCCGCCCCCCATCACAACCTAGAGGGACTGGCTTTCTTCGACAAAGTCATCAACATGGATCAGAGCCCCATCGGCCGCACGCCCCGCTCCAACCCGGCCACTTATACCGGTCTGTTCACACCGATCCGCGAACTGTTTGCCGGGGTGCCACAGGCGCGTGAGCGCGGCTATGCACCAGGGCGCTTCTCGTTCAACGTCAAGGGTGGGCGTTGCGAAGCCTGCCAAGGCGACGGCATGATCAAGGTGGAAATGCATTTTCTGCCAGATATTTATGTGTCATGCGATGTATGCCATGGCAAACGTTATAACCGTGAAACCCTGGAGGTTGAATACAAGGGCAGGAACATCAACCAGATCCTGCAAATGACCGTGGAGCAGGCGTATGATTTCTTCAGCCCGGTGCCGGTGGTGGCCAGGAAACTCAGAACCTTGCTGGATGTGGGACTCGGCTACATCACCCTGGGGCAATCCGCGACCACGCTTTCCGGCGGTGAAGCCCAGCGGGTAAAGCTGTCACTGGAGCTTTCCAAACGCGACACCGGTCGCACTCTTTATATCCTAGATGAACCCACCACCGGACTGCATTTTCAGGATATCGATCTGCTGCTGAAAGTGCTGCACCGGTTGCGCGACCACGGCAACACCGTGGTAGTGATCGAGCATAACCTCGATGTGATCAAGACCGCCGACTGGATCATCGATCTTGGCCCCGAGGGCGGTGACGGCGGTGGCCAGATCATCGCTGAAGGTACGCCGGAAGAAGTGGCGCACAACGAAGCAAGTTACACCGGCCATTATTTGAAGAATGTGCTCAAGCCGCACACCGCACGGACGGCCAATTCCAATTCCCCGGATAAATGAATCCGCGCAAACTTCTGCTCGACAGTTTCAATGCCGCTATTGCCGCAGCCGACCCGCTGCTTATCGTTCCCCAACATTTACCCAAGCCACCTGCTGGTCGCACGCTGGTGGTCGGCGCAGGCAAGGCCGCAGCTGCCATGGCGCTGGCAGTGGAAAATCATTGGCCGGAAACTGCGATGCTGAACGGCATCGTTGTCACCCGTTATGGCCATGGCATACCGACTAGGCGAATCACAGTGATCGAAGCGGGACATCCGCTTCCCGACGAGCACGGCGAACAGGCGGCCAGAGAAATTCTGGCGGAAGTAAACAAACTTGGCGCGGATGATTTGCTGCTGTGTCTGCTGAGCGGCGGCGGTTCCAGCCTGCTGTCATTGCCGCTAGCGAGTGTTGCGCTGCACGACCTTCAAGCCGTCACCCGGGAATTACTCCGTAGCGGTGCGACGATTCAGGAAATCAATACGGTGCGCAAGCATCTTTCCGCTATTCAAGGCGGCAGGCTCGCAGCTTCCTGCCGTGCGCCGATACTGGCACTGATGATTTCCGATGTAACCGGCGATGACCCGACTCATATTGCTTCCGGTCCATGTGCGCCCGACCCCACCACCTACCAGCAAGCACTTGCGATACTCGAACGCTACCAGATAAGCGCACCTGCAGCCGTGATGGACACGCTACGCGCGGGCAAACAAGGCAAGCTCGCCGAGACACCCAAACCGGGCAACGCTGTCTTCAGCAAGGTGGAGAATCGTGTGATCGCCCGCGCGCATGATTCCCTGGTAGCAGCGGGGGAATTTTCTCGCAGCCAGGGCATCCCCGCGGCAATACTTGGCGATGCGGTTACCGGCGAAGCACGCGCTGTCGCCAGGGTTTACGCTGCGTTAATCAAGGAAATCCGTCGCTACGGGCACCCATGGAAACCGCCAGTAGCATTGATTTCAGGCGGGGAAACGACGGTCACGCTAAGCGGTAATGGGCGTGGTGGCCGCAATACGGAATTTCTGCTGGCGCTTGCCATCGAACTTAACGGCGTCAAGAATGTTTACGCACTTGCCTGCGATACCGATGGCATAGACGGCACGGAGCACAACGCCGGTGCAATTACCGCACCGGACTCATTGCGCCGTGCCGAGCAACTGGATAGCAATGCCACAGCTGCGCTTACTGACAACGATTCCTATACTTTCTTCGAGCAGCTCGGCGATTTGATTGTCACCGGCCCTACCCGCACCAACGTCAATGATTACCGGGCAATCCTGATTTTGTAGGGCTGTGGTGCCGGACATGGTCCCATGGGCT
>JAYUYT010000088.1:0-26404 GCA_043752345.1 Nitrosospira sp. | reverse complement strand
AACGATCTGCTTTCCCATGCTGACGCTCCCTTGAATTACCTTATGCCATAACGCATAAAGCAGCCAAATGGTTGGCAACTTTTATGAATAAATCAGCGCTTCCCTAGAGAAAACGGCACCCCATGCTTCCTCTGGTTTTCTGCGTCCTTGTCTGCGCCCCACTCAAACTGAGTCTTCTTCATGATTGAAGATTAATACAAGGCATCTAAAATAGCCATATAACAGTATGGCACAAAAGCTGGGGAGAAAGGACCCTTAATCCCATAATGTGAAAAGCTTCCTCGATCGCGAGCAGCAGTGCTACCGCGCACAGCTCGAGCGCTATGCCGCACTCATGCGCAGGATCGACGAGCGCCCGGTGAAATTAGGATTGTATTTCCCGCTGCTGAAGGGATGGCGGGAATGGGAGAGTGACGGAGGCACTTGAGTCAAAAATATTTTGACTTGTGCGGCTGAGTTTCCTATTCTTCTGATCAACCTGCGTGCATGCAATCACAGCGTCGTGCAGTCTCTCATTGCCGGATACTCGAGAGAGCGGCGCGGCAGGCCGTGGCACGACAATTTCAGCGCCTTGAACATCTGGGTGGCCGGCTCCGGCGCCTAATCGATAATCAAGAAAGGTTTGCGATGCCTGAACAAGTCTGTATGGGTGCAGTGCTGCAATGCACTTTTGGTGCTGCGCCGAGTTCTCTAGTGGTTCTGCCGCTGAGCCAGGTAATGACTTCCAATGTGCCAGCGGCAAACATTATGGATTACAAGCCGTTCGTCAACATCATGCCGTTCGGGACCTGCTCGAGCATGAGCAACCCGGCCGTGGCAGCGGCGACCAGCGCGGCGAATGGGGTGCTGACGCCGCAGCCCTGCACACCGATGACCATGGCACCCTGGGCACCAGGGGCGTCTACCGTGATGATCGCCAATATGCCGGCTCTGGATACTCCTTCCAAGCTGGTGTGCAGCTTTGGTGGTTCGATAAGCGTCCAGCAGGCAGGTCAAACGACCCACCAGATTCCGTAATCCAGCCGTCAGCCTGAGCGTCATGTATTGACGAATTTCTGCCCAGATAACCAACTGAGTTGCAGATGCCTGCCCGCAACAAAATCTTGGAAATACGCAACGCGGCCCAAATATTACGACAACTTATTAAATCGGTCGAACCTGCTTTTTCGTTACTGGTTACGATCAAGTCGTGCATGTCACCCCTGCACTCAGCAATTCAAGAAGCAGTAAGGCTGTCAGTCGTAATGACATGCCCCACATAGCAGGAAGGTGCTACGCAAAGCTGTTTAATCCACCAGGTCTGTTCTATATAAAAATGCAGTCATGATCCATGACTGCCTCCACTCCGGTAGTTAATATATGCTCTTGTACTAGGTCAGACGGTTTGTGATCGCATGCAAAGCGACCCGACACGTGAATCCACAAACAAGTTCATGGGCAAATTAATGAAAAATTCCAGGAAAGAAGAGCGGTTCCCTCTTACACATTCCGTGAGTTTTGGAAATGCGAGGGGCACCATGCGTGATATCAGCGTATCGGGGATGTATTTTGAAACGGGCGTGTCGGATGCGGCTTTCGCGCCCGGAAGCATGGTCAATCCAATGATAAAGCTCAATGGCCCATGGGGCAAACTGATGTTCAAATGCGATGGAGAAATTGTGCGCATTGAGACTCGCGATGGTGAAATCGGCGTGGCGGTAAAGATTATTAAATCCGTTATGGTGCCGGGGTGCGCCAGCGAGGTCGCCGGCGTGAGATATCCTTCAGCCCCCCGCCACTGAAGCATCCCGTCGCTAATCACGCGACTCAATGTGCCCACAGAATTTATTTGCAGCCACAGGGATACCAGTAAATCACCCCTGATTTACTAGATACTTTACAATTTCTCGAACTCGACTGGAGACAGCTGGCCATTGTGCACATGACAATGATGGTGCTGCCATGACCTGCTGCAGATGGTCTTCATTGCGCAATCATTTTTCAGCGAGATAGAATAATTAGAAAGGAGGCCAGAATGAAAGTCTTAAAGAGCTTCAAATTAATCGGTATTTCGATGCTGTTCGGTGTTGGGCTTGTTGCATGTGACGATCCGGGACCTGCAGAGACGGCAGGTAAAAAGATAGACCAGACAGTCGGTGAAGCCGGGAAAAAACTAGGTGAAGCTGCCGAAAAAGTAGTCGAAAAACTGGGCGAGCAAGGCGAGAAAGCCGGTGTGGTCATTGATGATGCTGAGATTACGGGCAAGATCAAAGCCGCTATTTTTGCCGAGCCTGGTCTCAAGACGCTGCAAATCAGTGTTGATACCGCAAAAGGCGTAGTGACATTAAGTGGCTCGGTCGATTCGTTGCCAAGCAGTGATATGGCCCAAGTGCTGGCGAGTGCAGTGGCTGGAGTAAAAGAGGTTAAAAATCGACTGGTGGTAAAGCCGACCAAATGAGATTGCTACACGCACAGGCTGGCGCTCTGCCTACTAGCGACATATTTCAGACAATTGAGTTTTTCGCTAGTGGTTCCTTAACTTTAGGTTGAGCAGATGGGCTGCCCAGTACATGGAATCAGTGTGCTGGGATCAAAGTAAATTTATCGCAACTGGCTGAACTGCTCACGCAGGTTTTTGATGGCATCGGGCTCGCCACGAACCCGGAAGAAAGCGCCCTCGCTGTCTGAGCGCTCCTCCAACACCTGACAGCTCGTGTAGATTCCCCCGCGCAGTTGCTGTGCCGACCAGGGAAGGAAAAGCTCGGCCTCAACCAGACCCTGCTGGAAAAATTCAATGATCTTCTGGCGGAGTTTTACGACATCATCAGGACGGCGTGCACTCATCACGATGCAATCCGGGTACTGTGTCCGCAAGGCTGCTGCGCGTTCAGCTTGCGCCGCTGCATCGCCGACGTGGTCGATCTTGTTGAAGACGCGGATGCGCGGCACGACATTCGCACCGATCTCCTCCAGCACGCCATCGGTGACTTCAAGCTGGCGCTCAAAGCCGGGGTCGCTGGCATCAATGACGTGGAGCAGCAGCGATGCATCCAGCGCCTCGTCGAGCGTTGACTTGAACGAGGCAACGAGCCCGTGCGGCAGATTCTTGATGAAACCAACCGTGTCACTGACGAGTATGCGCGGCACGCTCTCCGGGTGGAGGGCCCGCACTGTGGTATCAAGCGTAGCGAAGAGCTTGTTCGCGACCAGTACCTCGCTTCCCGTGAGAGCCCGCATCAAGGTAGATTTGCCGGCGTTCGTGTAGCCCACCAGCGCCACGCTGGCGAGTCCCTGCCGTTCTTGCCGCCGCGCGCGCTGCGTCTTGCGCTCGGCATCCATTGCGACGATCTCCTGCTGCAATTCGGCGATACGGTCACGGATCTTGCGTCGGTCCAGTTCAGTGTGCGATTCGCCGCCGCCTCGGCCACCGACGCCGCTGCGCTGCCGCCCTTGCGGCCCCGCCAGTTTCGCCGCCTCGCGCAGGCGCGGCGCCATGTAGCCAAGGCGCGCGATCTCCACTTGGGCGCGCGCAGCGCGCGAGCGGGCGTTGCGATGAAAAATTTCGAGGATGACCATCGTGCGGTCCATTACCCCGCAGCCGACCTCTTTTTCAAGGTTGCGCGCCTGCGATGGCGAGATCTCGTGGTCGACCAGGATGGTGTCGATCTCCCGGCTATCAGGGCTGGCGACTATTTCCTCGGACTCGGCGGGTTCGTTGCTCACGAAGCTGCGTATTTCCTGCCGTTTGCCGGCGCCAAGGTATGCTGTCATGTCGAAGCCTGAGCGCTTCTGCACGAACGTGCGGATGACTTCATACCCCAATGTTTTTGCGAGTTCGCGCAGCTCGCTCAGCGACGCTTCAAATTCGTTATCGCTCACGCTCGGCAGTTGTACGGCCGCCACGACGGCGTACCTGGGTTTCTCTTCAGCTTCTGTTTGCATCGGGAGATTGCGTATCTTGAGTGGGCGAACCCAGATAGTACCTGCAAATGTGATAGCCGCCGGTACTGAGTATGCAATTTACAACCATGCTTGTCGCTGCCGGTTGCAATGGTCTGTTCTCGACATATGGCAGATACACAACGACCGAGTTGAGCGGTGCGCGGTTCCATACGCATCCGTTGCAACGAATTGTCAGCCATCTTCAAACTAGCGGTCAGGTCACTTCAAGCAGAAACATGGACAGGTATAGAGAATTCGAGTGTAAGTCGAAAACCATGGGAACGTGCTCCACTGCTCAATCTCCTGTACGGCTACTGACGCCTTGCATTTGTAGCCGCCGCGACATCCCCCGGTACAGTTAACCGACAGTCGTTCTGCATCAGCATAAGCCTCGTCAATAGCTTGCTGCATTGATGCCTTGCGACCCCAAATGGAGTTAGTAGTAAGCTCGCGCGGCAGAAGCGCCATCGCTTCGCCGGTTACGCCTACCCCGCACGGGGTACCGCCGCCATCACCGGGATCAATTTCCGCGGTAAGCTCATTATAGACGCGGTAGGAAAGCCATCCGAGTGCGAGCAGCAGCAACAGTGCCGCTCCCACAGTAGCGGCGCCCCCAGCAGCAGCGCCCCCAGCAGCGGTACTCCCAGTAGCGGCACCTCCAGTAGCGGCACCCCCAGCTGCTGTTGCACCTGCCCCTTGGCCAAAAAATGCTTTGAGAATAGGTCCAAGCGCATTCCCTGGGATGCGTCCAGCCCGCGCTAACAGAGCAAGGGCTCGAGCCACCAACGCGGCCAACGACGCTCCATGCTGCCGAGCCATATCCAGCAACGAACGCGCCAGCGTCTTCAGTTCCGCAATGGAATATCCTCCATTCCACATCCGCTCAAGCCAGTCCGCTATATCCGGCGCGATTTGTCTGATTTCACGAATCAACTCTCTCCATTCAGCATCCATGACCCCTCCTATGAGTGTGGGTGGACTCTAATTTTGTTATAGGGGGACAGTTTTGCGCCCTAACTCCGACATCTGCTCCCTAATTCGGCGTAATGGATCGCGCTAAAAACAATGTGCTGGCTAGGTTTTTACAACCCAGCGGAATTTTAAACAGTATCAAGTAATCGTAAAAAGCAGCACTACACCATTGCGACTTTTTCAGTCCACAAAAGTATTTGACCAACTGCGCGAACGCATTTTTTTATAGCATACGGATGGAGAAAATCAAGCCGGGACTCAAGCTGTCGCGTACACGCAAATGGCGGCTTTGGAGCTGAAGTTCGACCGTCTCTTCCTGGCACGCTTCTGCCTGTTGCCGGGGTCGCAAATCGACATATTATTGACAACCGACCTCAATGAGTTTGGAGTGGGAAATTTTGGAGAGTGTGGGAAGTTTGATAGAATGCACCCCGAGCAGGCCCTCGTTACTAATAATCCAGGGTATTTATTTTTGGGATATAGCGGGACACAACAATCGTACAGAAAACAACAGCGGGGGTTTCAAGGCATGAGGTGATGATCCCCATCCACTAAGCTGTCTCAGAACATTCCGGTTCATTCCGGGTCGTTAGCTCAGTTGGTAGAGCAGCGGACTCTTAATCCGTAGGTCGTCGGTTCGAATCCGACACGGCCCACCAATAAAACAAGGAGTTACAGTAATGTAAGTCCTTGTTATTTTAACTTAGTAGTCCTATATTAGACTTGTCGATAAGAAGCGCTTGCTTGTGTTGCCGGTCACGAAATGACTGAAACCGACACGAAGCGGTCGGTCGTGCTTTTGAAAAGCAGACGCTCAACGTTGAAGGTCACCGACGCTACGGCCGTCCGGTGGACGGACGAATTATGCGTCACTACCGCCATGATTCAGGCCCCATGATTGAATAGTAAGCAAACGTAGCCAAAGCGGAAATATGCGGCTTTACTTCATGCTCAACTGCAGGGTCAACCGGAACATAACCAAAGCCCTTGGAGAGTTTTAAGTGAGCGCACTTATGCCTAACCTCGACCAGTTCCGAAATAGTGGACTCGAAAGATGCATCCGCGAAGAGCAGTTGATGAATGCCGCGCAGATCTTCGCTTGCCACCAGAACCTGCTTGAGCGGGGTTCGCTTCTTGTCTACGTGGTAGATGCTTTCCAAGATGCGGAAATACCCAAGGAACTGGCGTATCGGGCTCGTGTCCCGCTTCGTTCCGGTGTACTGAGCGATCAGTGCTTCGTGTTGCGGCGCAGATGGCGCTCTTGTTAGACCCTTTGAATCAAACGCAGGAAGAGGGATGATCTCCTCAATACTCAACTCGGCAGAGTAAGGGTTCGCACCAAACTCTTGCTCCTCTTCTGGAGTTTCAGCAATTCTCTTACAGAGGACCATCCCATACCCGATCCGAAAGTCCCCTTGCTGGAACGTGATGCGGTCGGCGACCATGGCTGCAATATGGAATGCGAAGTCGCGCGTTTCCTTTGGCGAATGGGGCAACGTAACGAACAAGGAGCCAACTTGCTCAACATAAGGGGGCGGCTTATCGTCACTAGAAACGATGCGTACTAAACAGTCCACTTCCTCAGGCAGCCGATTGCCGAGCTGGATCAATTCACTCGGCTTAACACTGTACTTATGCGCACGTTCAAAATGAAAGCCGCGCGCCTCGAATTGGAACTGCCATTCAGACTTCACGCATCCCTCCGATTGGGAATATTGGGGTCAGATCACCAATATCAAAGATTGCTCAGCTCAGTATCTGGATTACTTCCGATATTCTGCTCCCCACATGGGGAAAGTCAGTCCAGACGGAATGTGGAATGACCGGTTCTGGCACGTTTCTGCCGGTCGCGTTGGTCTGTTCCCGACACATTTCTGTCTGTGGCGAAAGTCACAAACCGGGAAAAGAGGATGTTTGACGTTTGAAGTCATCGGATACCGGAGCAAGAATCTCGGGGGGCTCTCGCGCTGTTACGCAAGAAGCCAATGAGCAATGTACCGGGCTTCAAATTAGCAGAGTCCAGCATCTTTGAGCGTCTTTAGTGCGTCTCTGAAACGCTCATCCCGGCACGTTCGCTTCAATGCGTATCCTCGCGTCCACGATCCGGCAACCCTGGCCAGGTGGCAGGGCCAGAACCGGGTTTAGATCGAGTTCCCTGATTGCGGGAATCTCTTCCACCAGACGCGAGATACGCAACAGCACCTGTTCAATTGCCGCCACATCCGCCGGCGGGTGGCCGCGGTAACCTGTAAGCAACTGGTAGCCTTTGATCTCGCGCACCATTTCGGCGGCATCGCAGTCACTGAGGGGAGTAATGCGAAAGCACACGTCACCGAGAATCTCCACATGGATGCCACCCAAACCGAATGCGATCAGCGGGCCGAACAACGAGTTGTGCGTGACCCCGATCATCAATTCGACGCCGTCCGGCATCATCGGCTGCACCAACACCCCTTCCATCGCGGCAAGGTTTTGATCCTGTACCAGTCGCACGCGGATTGCCTCGAATGCTCCCCGAACGGCGGTCTCGTCAGCCAGATTCAGATGAACTCCACCAGTCTCGGTTTTATGCACGAGGGTATGCGAGGCTAGTTTTACTGCGACCGGAAAACCGATGGTCCGCGCCAGAGCGACTGCGGCATCGGCGGTCGTGGCGATATCCCCTCGCAGGAGCGGCAGCCGGACCGCTGCCAGAATAGCATTGGTCTCTTGCGTGGTCAGCCAGCCACTGCCGCGCTGCGCGAGGGCTCGTTCACAAATTTCGCGTGCCAGCGTGAGGTCCATGTCGGCAAAATCCGGGATCACACCGCACGGCCGCGCCCTCCATTCAGCGTAGCTGGCAGCCTTGCCCAGCACCAGCGCAGGGACTTCAGGCATGCGATAAACGGGGATCGATTCCCCCAACAGAGTAAAGGAACGATCCGGATCTCCTTCCGCCATCCAGCAGATGAAAACCGGTTTCTTGGGCGCGTTCGATTCATGTGCGGCGGCGAGTCCTGCCAGAATGCCGTCCGCGATCGGAGACACGTCAGCAGCCATCAGGGAGACGTACAATATGATCAGCGCATCGACCTCATCTGCTTTCAACACGGCTTCGATTGCCTGGGCGTACTGTTCCGGGGTGGCAGAGGCAATCAGATCCACCGGATTATTGAGCGCAGCGGCGGATGGCAGGAATGCGGCGAGTACGGCCCTGGTCGAGGCTGACAGCTCTGGCACAGTCAAGCCGCTGGCTTCACAGGCATCGGTACAGAGTATCGCCGGTCCGCCTGCGTTGGTGATGATCCCGACCCGTCGGCCTGCCGGAAGCGGCTGGGCCGACAGGCCAGCCGCCAGCGCGAACATCTCTTCCAGCGTCTCCGCGCGAATCACTCCGGTCTGGTGGAACAATGCTTCCACTCCCACATCGCTCGCCGCGAGCGCGGCAGTGTGAGAGCCAGCAGCACGACGTCCTGACTGCGAACGCCCGGCTTTCACGGCCACAATAGGTTTGCAACGGCTCACTCGTCTCGCAATGCGCGCAAAGCGGCGCGGATTGCCGAATGATTCCAGATACAGCAGGATGACATGGGTTGCGGGGTCCTCTTCCCAGTATTGCAAAAGATCGTTGCCGGATACATCGCCCTTGTTGCCGACGCTGACGAAAGACGAAATCCCCAACTGCAGCCGCTGCGCCGCAGCAAGAATGGCTATTCCCAGTGCGCCGCTCTGGGATGACATCGCGACCCGTCCCGGCGGCGGAAACGTAGAAGTGAAAGTTGCATTGAGAGAGACTGCCGGATCGGTATTCAGTAGACCGAAACAATTCGGGCCGATCATGCGCATACCTTGCTGGCGTACTTTCTCGACCAGACGATCCTGCAGTTGCTTGCCTTGCGCACCGGTTTCGGCAAACCCGGCAGTAATCACGACGATGGCCCGTACTCCTTTGACTGCACACTCGTCGACCACAGCCAAGACCAGATCACGCGGCACGGCAATGATGGCCAGATCGACGCTGCCAGGCACGGCTGCGAGCGACGGATACGCCTGCAGGCCGGCAATCTCCGTCGCCTGTGGATTCACCGGGTAAATGGCGCCATGAAAGCGGTTGCCGGTCAAAGCTCCGACCAATCGGTAACCGATACTGCGCGGATCGCGCGAGGCGCCGATGACCGCTACTGCCTGCGGGTGAAAAAATGGATGCAGTGAAGCGGTAGTGGCAATGCGGTCCCGCAACTCAGAGCGGACCAAGGTGGTTTCTGTGGGGATCAGAGACAGCTCGACTTCGACCTCTCCGCCTTCGCAGCTTTCCTGCATGTCGAAACCGGATTCCCGGAAGACTTCACGCATCGCCAGATTATCCGTATGTGTGACCGCCCACAAGCTAACAAAACCATGCTGGATGGCTGACATCGCCAACCGCTCGAGCAGGAGAGTACCCAGCCCTTTCCCATGGAAGGCATCATCCACCGCCATGGCGACCTCGGCTGTGCGCTCATCTCGCGCCAGATATGAGCCTGCCGCAATAATCCGCAACGCTCCATCCCAGATGCGGGTTACCACCAGGGTTAGTCGAGCGCAGGGGTCTGTCGAATCGCACAACGATACGATGACCTCGCTGCGCGGCGCAGTTGCGGAAAAAAAGCGATGCCGTCTGGATTCGGGCGCAAGCCGCTCCATGAAGCTCTGCAAGGCGACATGGTCTGCTGGCACGGAGGGACGAATGTCCGCTGTTGTTCCGTCGCGCAGAATGATTTGGCCGAACTGCGTGTGGCCACAAGGGAACAAAGGGAAATTGAGAGGGTTAGCGTAGTGCATTGGGCGCTCATTGTTTGGGTTTGAGGCTGTGGGGCCGTTTTATACTGCGGATGCCAGACCAACTGTGCAAGCGCATCTACTATTTTTTTGACATACGAACGAAGGAAACTTATGACAGCCATAACTCAACCTATCGTGAACGCGCAAATGGCGTCTTCAGAGCTGAAGCTCGGCTGTCTCTTCCTGGCACTTTTCAGTCTATAGCGTGAGTTGCAAATCGACAGTAGTTCAAGGGCAGATGCTTGTTGACTTAAGATTTATTTCGAACCCAAAGACTTCATCAAGCTATCCCTGAGCGAGCGCATCAGCACGATCTCCTCTTCTTCGGCCATCTCTTTTGTGCCCTTCTTATAGTCGCCATACAGTAGGCCGATGGGGCGCCCATTCAGATTCATTGGCAGCAGAATGAATGCGCGGACATCCGGTAGGGTTTCGGTAAGCCAAGACGGTATACTTGCTGCCACCGGCCCAGTAACTTCTCCAATGAACACGTCTTCATTGTTGAGCAGCGCCAAGTGGAATACATCCGCTGCGTAGGTCTCGGGAAAAGAAAGATTTGTCAGCACCTCAGGCATCGCATTACCAAAACCCAACTTGCCCTTGAAGGCCTTGCCATCACGCAGAAAAGCAGCCACGCGGTTGAAACCCATGCTGCCATACAAGGTTTCAAGCGCCAGATTTAATATGCTGCCGAAATTCTCACCTTTAGCCAGTGCATTGGTGGTCTCCTGCACGCCTGCAGTCAGTTGTTCGATGGAATCGGCCGGCTTGCCATGCGATGCGCTGACAGCCCCCAGAATGGAGGGTTTCTTGGCATCGTTCACCGCGAGATTGACCGATTCCGTCATGGTTGCGACCGGAATTAACAAAGCACTGCTGTAAAGGGATGCGATTTCCTGCAACCCGTCGCCAATACCATTTTCGGTTACCGTCGCCGCCGCCTCCCCGGCAAAGTTAGCCATCATTCTGAGCCAGCCCGGAGAGCCAGGAAGATTGGTTTCAACGACTGAAGACGGGCTCATCATGCTGTTGGCAATCTTCTGGGGCAAACACCAAATTTTAGCGACTTCTTGTGAAATTTCGTCCAGCGTCAAACCGATTATTTTCAGTGCGGTCTCATTCTGCGACAGGGATTTATCAGCAGAAACTTTCTCTATCCTGGACCATTCCTCGGGAAAATAGAACACCACAAGCAAACGGCCCAGATGATGCATAAGCGTGCAAACAACCGCTTCTTCGACATTTTTTATGCGGGTCTTCGCTGCAATCTTTCTGGCAATATCGCCAGCCAGTAGCGCCTGTGTCATTTCCGCGCGAGCTACTGCAGAGTCGGGCGCGCTGATGGAAAGCGTATCCACCAACCGTACGCTAAGTACCAAATGCGTGAGAGCCTCAAATCCGATGACCATAGCTGCCTTGCTGATAGTCGTTATTTCCTCACCTGTTGACGAATACACGGCGGAGTTGGCCAGCCGGATTACTTTTTGCGTCAAGGCAAAATCGCTTAATATGATGCCGGTGATATCCGAGACATTAAAATTCTCGTCCTGTGTCGTTTTGCAAAAATCTCGCACCGATTTTGACAAGGCGGGAAAGTCCCCCTTTTCTTCCATGCGCTTGTGTAAGAGCGCGAAGAATTCGGCTTTCCCATTATTAGGAGTTGATGTCATTGTTGCCATGGTATGATTTTCTTGATAAGTAGCGGCATTAATAGGCCTGCCAGTGAAGTATTCCCGGACCCGATCACAGCCTTTGGATTTGAAAGGTTCCAGCTGAACCTCAGTCTACCACCATCAAAAGCCGTGATGTCCGCAAAAGTGTTCGATTAACTGGGCAAGTGGCAGCTTTGGAGCTAAAGCTTGACCGTCTCTTCCTGGCACGTTTCTGCCTGCGATGAAAGTTGCAATCCGACCACAGAAGACATTTGCACATCGCCATCCAAAAAGAAAAGCGGAAACCTAGTAGGCTCCCGCTTTGTTATGTGAACTGGTAGATTTCAATCAGGGCCAAAGTTGTATTGCTCCTCTGGTCGCTGAATTTGCATGGTTCAGACAGTGACGCGGATGTTTGGTACAGCCGGGTTGATGGTTACTATGAGTCGCCTGTCGAATTAAAGAAAATCTGAATAAGTACTCCGTAGAGCGCAACACGAAAGGCGAAAGGCATCAAGCTTTACTGCAACTCATGCGGGACAGGATTTTATGGGCGATCTATGGTGTCAGACTCGGAGCGAAGGGGGTCCAGTCATTCGCTTCCTCGACTATCGTGCATCCCATCCTACAAAGCTACCGATATGCCTACGGAGTACTTATTCAGTAAATTCTTAAGCGACGGATAAATGGCACATCACGCAATAATTTATCGACATGGATCAGATTTTCTTTAGGGTTAGCGGTAAATAAGCAATCGCATGACCACTCGCTACATTTCTGTCTGCCTGTGTTTCGACAAGCCCGATCCGAACGGTATTTGTATCAGTTCAATGACCTGGGGTCGGCAAGCGGCCGAGCAGCCGCAGGGCGAGCAAGACAGTAAGCGGCAGATAAATGAGTATCCCCGTCATTCCTTGCAGGGGTTCACCGATCCAGAAAGTTACGGAGAGATTGAAAATCAGTACGCCGTAATAGAGACCGCAACCGAGCAGCACGTATCCGGTCACCGATTTGGCAGGAGGGAGATGGGTCTGGGAAAGCTTGCGATCCAGGGGAAGATAGGCCAGCAGCGCGAGCAGGCTGACGGTGGCCCAGCCGATGTAATTGGCCACCGGGATGCCGAAATGGATGCCGGGATCAGGATAGTAGTAAATCTTGCCAAGAAACCAGCGATCGCCAAGGAGCGCGACCGGATCGATGATGATGTCGATAAACGTAAGAAACACGGTCGTGAGCAGCGCCAGGGGCCAGCCCGTTCTCACGGCAAGAGGGAACTGCATGCGGATGATGCCGCTAGCGGGATGGGTGCCAGTCGCGGGCAGCAGAAAGGCAAGGGCCATGCAATAACTCGCAAACAGAAGAAACACGAACGAGAGGGAATCCATGAAGGGGACATCTGCGATATACAGCTCCTGGCCGACCGTCGAACCCGTGTAGAAATACCAGCCGAACGGAATGCCGGTGCGAGTGGAGGAGAATTCGCACACAAATGCCACGATCCAGGTGATGGCCATGAAGTATCCCGTCCGCCGCCAGCCGATCAGACGGCTCGCGAGAAACAGGAAGACGGCGAGAAACACAAAAACGTAAGGACGTAGGATAACCGTCTTGAGCAGGAGGTCGAAGAATTCCATCAGTTCCAGGTCGACTAGAAGAGTCCTACAGACAAATCACTTTAGCACAAACCTGAGCTGGCAAAATGCCAACGAATCGCTGCTCAGGCAAATCACTTCAGGGCAACACAGGCCAGACCATAGATCAGGGCCGCCAGCAGGATCACCACGGAAAAACCCAGATGAATTGACAGCAGGGTGGCGAGGACGGCTCCCACCACCGAGGCGCAACCGTTGATCGCCCAGGCCCAGGGAATGGTGTCCTGGGCCGTGTCCGCCAGCCGCATCATGCCAGTGGGAAAGGGGATGCCCATGCACACCGCCAGCGGCGCGATCAGCGTCACGGAAATCGCTATTTTGGCTGCATCGGGCAAATGGATCAGCGCCTGGAACAGGCCCGGCAGAATGGCGAGATAGAGCAGCGCCAAGGCGCCCAGCACCATTATCGCCAGGGTAACATGCCTGCTGCTTGCCGCTCCCTTCTGCCAGCGCCCGGCCAGCCAACTGCCCACGGCGGCAAATACCAGGAATGCGCACAACACGGTTGCCATGGCATACAAGGGGTGAGACAGAAACAGTACAAACTTCTGGATGAAAGCGATTTCCATGAACATGAAAGCCAAGCCGATGGCGAGAAAATACAGAGCCACCCGCGCGCTAGGCAAGCTGCGGCGGCAACGCGATACGGCCAGCGGCGCCAGGATCAGTACCACGCTTGCCGCAAATGCCTGCAGCAGCGTCGCCACCAGCAGCGGATAGCTCCAGTCAAGCAGCGGCATGCCGCCCTGCGCGCGCAAGGCGAACAATTCTGCGGCCGCGTTCCATTTAAAGAAACGGAAAAAATGCGGCCGATCGTCGGTTGCCGGCTCGATGTAGAACTTGTAGCGATCGAGGAAGGTCTGCCGCTGCGAGCCCAGTAGTGTAACAGCGCCTTCGAAGAAGTAGGGTTGCTGCAGCAGGTTGTAGCGGTTTGCTTCATCCGCGCTCATCCCCGGATAATAAGCCAGGTCGAAAGAGCGGCTGCGGCTGAACTGCTTGATCGCGGCGATTTCTTGCAGCGTGAAATCGCTGCTTTTCACCAGCAGCGTGACGGTCTTCCAGCCGCGTATCATCACCAGCCGCGCAGCAGGGTTGGGTACGCCGTCCCGTTCCAGCGCGGACACCGCAGTGGCAAACAGCTTCAGCGCATCGCGCGGCGGTAGCGTAAGCCAGCGGGTGACGGCCAGGATTCCGCCCGGCGTGAGGCGGCTGAGGTAGGTCTGCAGCGCTTCCACCGTGTAGAGATAGCTTTCGCTCAGGCCGTACAGCCCGGCCGAGGCAATGCCGAATGAATCCAGCAGCGCCACCTGGATCAGGTCATAGCGTTCCTGACTGGTGTTGACGAAGCCGCGCGCCTCGGCCGCGTGCACCTGCACCCCGGGCTGGCTGTAAAGGTCGCCGGCAAAATCATGAAAACGTTGCCGGACCAGATCGATGATGTTGCGGTCAAGTTCCACCGCGTCGATCTTGCGGGCGCTATGGTAAAGCGCTTGCAATACATCGCTGCCGGCTCCTGCGCCCAGTACCAGCACATGCGGCCGTTGCAGCAGATGATAGGGCAGTGCCGAAGTGAGCTGGTCGAGATAGGCTAGTGGCGCGAGCCTGCCGTCAAACCGGGTCAGCACCGCCGGGCCGTCTCCGTCCACGAACACCCCCAATTGCGGCGGCGGTTCGTCCATGGCGTTGAGACTCATCCCTGGCGCATGACGGAAAGGGATGCGGCTACTTTCCACCACCGTGATCTGCCCCAGCGGACTGGAGCGTTCTTCGATCACTCGCGTCCCGGCAATGTTCAGGGTCTGGCTCAGATCTTTGTAGACGGAGGGCTGCACCTGCAGCCAGGTGCCAGGCAGCGCTACAGCCGTCAGCAAGGCCAACCCGAGGCACATTCCCGTCAGCCATTTGGACCGCACCTTCAGTTCGATGCTGGCGATGGCGGCAGCCAGCAAGGCCAATACCGTGAGGACGACCAGGGCCAGCGGAGGTGGCACGAGAAACAGCACGCCGATCACACCGAGACTGCCGGCCCCTGCACCCAGAATGTCGCAGGCATAGATGCGTCCCGCCTCTCTGCCGAAATACCAGAAGACCAGGCCAATGCCCAGCCCTCCGCAAAAGAACGGCAGCATCATCAGCAGATAAACGGCGAGCAGCTTGGCTATTTGGGTTTTGTCCCACAGCAGCTCGAGCGGATTGAAAGGGACCTGTTGTGCCAGCATGAATGCCACGGGCATCAGGCAAGCCAGCGCCAGCGCGGCCATGACGTACACCCGGCCGAAGTGCGGTGCAATTTTCTCCTTCAACAGGGTCAGCGCCGTGCCGCTCGCACCGTAGCCCAGCATCGCCGCGCTGATGATCATGTAGGCGAAGTGATGCCATAGCACCATGCTGAACAAGCGCGTCAGCAGTACCTCATACGCCAGCACACAGGCAGAGAGCAACCCGATGGCAATGAATGGCGGGCGCGGCACAACCATGCTAGGGAACCACTGAACAAGTCCCACGTGGGCGCGACGGCGGCTTTGCGGGATGGGATGCACGAAAGGCGAGAACGCGAATGGTTATTCCCTTCGCTACGAGCCTGACACCGCAGACCGCCCGCAAAACCCCGTCCCGTAGGGTTGCAGCAAAATCTGGCGCTTGCTGTGTTGCGCTCCTTGGCCTCGTAGGCCAGCTACGACCTGCGTCGCGCGCCTTGCAATCATCCCAATTTTGCCAGCAACGCGCTCCACGGAGGACTCGTTCAGTGGTTCCATACGGAGAACTCATTTGAAAATTCCTAATGTCCGCCGGTAAGCGGCACGAAACTCACCGGCACAATCTGGCGGTTGGTCACCGAACCATCAGCCTGTTTCTCCACCACCATCAGATACTGAGTCATGAAATGTGCACCAAGCGGGATCAGCATGCGCCCCCCGGGTTTCAACTGTTTGAGCAGCGGTGGCGGCACGTGGCTGGCGGCCGCCGTCACGATGATGGCGTCAAACGGCGCCTCCTCCGGCCAACCATAATAGCCGTCGCCCAATCTCACTTCCACATTGCGGTAGCCAAGAGATTTCAGTCGCTCGGCTGCTTCTTTTCCCAGTGGTTCGATGATCTCGATGCTGTAAACCGATTTAACTATTTCTGCCAGCACCGCCGCTTGATAGCCAGAACCGGTACCGATTTCCAGCACCTTGTCGCTCTCCTTGAGTTGCAGCAGGTCAGTCATCAGTGCGACGATGAGCGGCTGTGAAATCGTCTGTCCATGGCCGATCGGCAGAGGACGATTGAGATAGGCAAACATAGCCAGCCAGGTGGGGACGAAGTGATGCCGCTCCACTTTTTTCATGGCCGTGATGACAGCGGGGCTGAGAGTGTCGCGGCCGCTGTAGGGGGACGAAGCGGCGACCTCGGCCAGCACTTCTTCAACCATATTTTGGCGTAACAAGTCGAATCCCCCGCCTTGTGACGGGAGGACGCAACAGAAATAAAGGAATACTCCCAGGGCGAAGTGGCGGTTCATGATTTCATTAAAGCAGATTCACGCTACGGTTTCTTTGTTCCTAAATCAGGATTCGTCTTATGAGTAGTTCGCAGGGTAGCTTCTGATTAGCTCGTCAGTTATTCGCGGGAGCTGTTCTGGCGACAGGCCATCGCATCCTCCTGCTATCTCCCGGCCACCGTCGCCGTCGGCATCACCGGTGAAGATATCGAAGAAAGTCACGGCGCCGTCTTTGCCTGTAAGGCAGCGCTCACCCGCTGCCGCAGCTCATTGACCGGTTCCCGAGCGCTGTCGAAAATAACTGCCAAGGCGAGTTCGTCAGCTTGCAGTGGTTCCTGCGTTGCGAGCTGGTGTGCGAGTACCGCGAGCGTGGCTTCGGAAGCATCCCTGCCCGCATGTGCGCGCTGTAACAGGCGTCTGCGCAGTTCCTCATCTTTTGCCAGACAACTCACTATGACAAAGGGAACATGCCGCTCTGCCGCGAGCTGGCGCAGACTGTCTCGTTGCCAGCGCCGCAGAAAAGTCGCATCGACGATAGCCACACAACCCGCATCGAGAATGAGGCTGGCCAGGCGCTGCAATTCCGCATACGTGGCTTGCGTCGTTGCTGCGAGATAGATGCCGCTGTCTACACCAGAGCCGCTTTTCGCTTGCGGCGCGAGGTGCTGCAAGCGCTTGCGTTCGATATCCGAACGCACCCGGACGGCGCCCAGTTGCTGCAGCAGCAATTGCGTCACGGTGGTCTTGCCCGAACCCGACAGTCCATGCGTGATGATCAACCCCAGGGTCGGTGGCGCGGCAACTCTGCTGGCATAACTGGTATAGGCTGCGTAGCTGTCAAGCGCCAGCTTTCTGTCTTCTGCGCTCAGACGCGCTTGCGCGGCGCGGATGCGCGCCACCTTGGCCCGTACCATGGCGCGATAGACTTGGTAATAGCTCAGCAGATGCAGACTCGCGTAATCGCCCGTTTCCTGCAGATAGGCATTGAGAAAGCGCCAGGCGAAATCCGATCGGCCGTGTTCGGCCAAGTCCATAACGAGGAAAGCAACCTCGTTGATGACGTCGACCCAGCGCAGGTCGGGATTAAATTCGATGCAATCGAATACCTGGATCGCTTCATCCACCAGCGCGATATTGCCAAGATGCAGGTCACCGTGGCACTCGCGGATGAAGCGCTGTTCGTGTCGCTGTGCAAACAGGGGCAGCAGCGTTGTATGCTGCGCGAGACTCCATGCCTCAATCAGTGCCAGTGATTTGCGTTCAGCGGAGGTAGCGAGCAGGCTGCGAATCTGCACGAAATTCTGGCGCATTGCCGACTCGATGCTGGCTGCGCCACCGTAATCCTGTTCAGGCTGTGCACATTCAATGCGCTGATGGAAAGCGGCAATGATGGCCGCAATCGCATCGACATGTTCGACAGTCAGCGCGCCGCGACAGAGAACCTGATCCAGCAACCCCTCCTGTGCGAACTGACGCATCTTTACCGCGAATTCGAACGCGCCCGCTTCGGCGCCAAGCTTCGGTTTTTGTGGCATGCCGCCAATCGGGATGACATCCAAATAAAGCCGGGGTGCCAGCCGGCGATTTAGCCGCAACTCCTCTTCACAGAAAAAATGCCGCAGTTCCGCTGTTGTGAAATCGAGAAAGCCCAAGTTGAGCGCTTTCTTGATCTTGTAGGCGTAAGGCCCGGTGAGTAGTACAAAGGAGATGTGGGTTTCAATCAACGTGATTCTGTCGGTGGCGTATGGATAGCATGCCGGATCAAGCAATGCGTGGATGAGAGTCTCCTGTTCCCATATCGGAGTGGCAGTAGTCTGGGCATTCTGGGTATTCATGCTAGAGCTGGATCAGCCGCTTGCGGACCGCAGCGGTCTCCCACAATGGATAAGGGCTGCAATCCCACATTCCGATCTATCATGGGCGGCTTCTATTCTGCATTCGATTCGAGGGTCGGGTGCTGCCGGTATTGCAGAGGCAATGTCATCATCTGCTCCGTGATACTCAAATCCGGCCTGACGGACAATAACGCTTAACATTTCGTTTATAGGACAGATATGCCGAACATTCAAAGTCAGCGATGCCCCGCTGACTGATCTGTCAGGATGGGCATGGTGTTTAACCTGCTACCATTGGTCTGTGGTGCATCCATTGCTTGACCGGAAAACCCTGCGAGTTCTACTATGGTGTGCGGGATTGATGGCTGCATTCAAACTTGAAGCTGAGAAATGAAAAATCACCTACTTCTACCCTTGGTTTTATTATTACTGGCGACCTCTGCGCTGGCTGTGGATCCAGCCCCGAACACGGTGACTGGAGCCAGTACCATCGGCACCGCTACTGCCAAGATACTGTTGAATAAAGGCTACATCTTTGTCGATGTACGCCGGGCGGAGGATTTCAACAACGGCCATATACCGGGCGCCAGACATCTGGCGATCAACAGCGAGAATTTCACCGAGGAAAATCTAAGCGCCATTGTGAAGAAAGACCAGGTGGTGGTTTTTTACTGCAACGGCCTCAACTGCAAGGGCAGTTCAATTGCCAGCGAGAAAGCCGTGGCGTGGGGATGGAGCAAAGTGCTTTATTACCGGGAAGGCTGGCCACAATGGAAAGAGGCCGGATTGGTGGTTGAGTGACAACAACCTTGTCTGGACTGGTTCAGCGGTTCCTTAATCGTACAGGAGGTTAACTTGAAGAAGATTCTTGCCATGGCATTGTGTCTGATTACCACCACCGTGACGGCGGATGAGGTTGATAGGCGTCGAGTCCTGCCGATTACCGAGATGCAGCGTAACCATATCCTCACTGAAATGCGCGCATTACTCGCAGGAACACAGAATATCCTGTCCGCGCTGGTTCTGGACGACATGGCGGCGGTGGCCCGTCATGCGCGTCCGCTGGGTACGGGCATGGCACACAAGGGCGAAGATCACATGCAGGCAGTGCTGCCGCAGGAGTTCATGCAGCTGGGTATGTCGGTACACAAGGATTTTGACCAGATAGCCGCTGACGCGGAATCGTTGAAAAATCCCAAGCACACGTTGAAGCAATTAAGCGAATCGATGAGCAAGTGTGTTGCCTGCCACGATGCTTATCAGATTCGTATTACAGGCCAGCCTGCGAAGTCGCACACTCAACCCATACGGCATAAACATTGAGTTTGATACTTGACCGGAGAACCATGGATGGGATCTACTACGGGAGTCCATCCGAATTGTAATGTGCAGCATAGGTCTCTGTTCCAACAAACGGGGTTGCCTTCATCCTGATGACAGAGAACCAACCGAGTAATCCCTCAGCCTAAATCCGGCAGTTGGACGGGGTAGAGTGTGCGATTTTTGCAGCGCAGGGCAAGGCGCAACGACGCGGAATGGTTATTCCATTCAAAGGAGTTGCAACGCAGCCATGCGCTGCAAAAATCGTGCAATCTGCCCTGTAGCGAGCTCACCAAAAAGATGAAGATCAAGCGCTGAAGAAAGCCGCTATGGACTATCCGGGTTAAACTGAAAAATGAGCGATCAACTGCCGGATTTAGGTTCAATGCTGTTGCGCCGGGTAACCGGTGAGAATGGCGCGCCATGTTTGCTGGTTACTGGTAACTGTACTTTGGCTGCGCTGGGGCAGCGGCTGCAGGCGTTATCCAATGAACTGGCTGACTATGCCGCCGACCCGCGATTGCATTGGGATTTGACCGGGATCGAGCAGATGGATGATGCCGGGGCGGTACTGCTGTGGCGGGCCTGGGGCGCACATCGTCCGCAACACCTGCTGCTGCGCCCGGAACAGGAGAGACTGTTCAGCCGCCTGGGGAAAGCACCGCCGCTGCCTGCGCCTCTTCCACGCGATTTGCTGCGACCGGTCAAGAAGCTGGGCGATGCGGTTTTCCTGTTGTGGGAGCATTTGACTGGCATAGTCATACTGGCGGGACAATTGTTGCTGGACCTGAAGTATCTGGCCGCTCATCCTGCACGCATTCCCTGGCGTGAAATTTCTGCCAATCTATTTCGTACCGGCGCGCAGGCACTGGGTATTACCGCGCTGGTGGGGTTCCTTATCGGCGTCGTGTTGAGCTATCTCTCTTCCAAACAGTTGCAGATGTTTGGTGCGGATATTTTCATTATCAATATTCTGGGCATGAGCATCATCCGCGAACTTGGCCCGATGCTGGCGGCAATTCTGGTGGCGGGACGTTCCGGTTCTTCCATGACCGCGCAACTGGGCGTGATGCGGGTAACCGAGGAACTGGATGCGCTGACTGTGATGGGCATCCCTCACAGCTTGCGGCTGGTGCTGCCCAAAGTCATTGGGCTCGGCATCGCCATGCCGCTGGTGGTGCTGTGGACCAGCGCCATAGCGTTGTTGGGGGGGATGGTGGTGGCCGAACTGCAGTTAGGGCTGAGTTACCACTTTTTTCTCAACAAGCTGCCGGATGCGGTGCCGCTCGCCAATTTATGGTTAGGACTAGGGAAAGGTGTGGTGTGTGGCATGATAATCGCGCTCATTGCTTGCCATTTCGGCTTGCGGATCAAATCCGACACCGAAAGCCTGGGTGCCGGTACTACCAATTCAGTGGTGACCGCGATCACTGTTGTCATTATCATCGATGCAATTTTTGCCGTTATTTTCTCCGACGTGGGAATTAAGTAGGGCGATAATGGGATGACGAACGCAGACTGCATTATCGAGGTTGAAGGACTGCATAGCCGTTTTGGCAACCATGTGGTGCACGAGGACATCAATCTATGTGTGCATCGCGGCGAGGTGCTGGCGCTGGTGGGCAGTTCCGGCAGCGGCAAGACCGTGCTGCTGCGGCAGATGCTGGGTTTGGAAACACCGGCACAAGGGGTAGTGCGGGTTTTTGGCCAGCCCGTACATGGCGCCGACCGCAATAAGCTACAAAGCATGCGCAATCGCTGTGGGATACTGTTTCAGAAGGGTGCCTTGTTCAGCGCACTGTCGGTGTTTGACAATATTGCGCTACCCATGCGCGAGCTGCGCACGCTGGACGAGCGCATGATACGCGATCTGGTTATGCTCAAGCTCAAAATGGTGGAGATTGACGCGCAGCATGCAAACAAAATGCCCGCCGAGCTTTCAGGCGGAATGATCAAACGTATCGCGCTGGCACGCGCCATGGCACTGGATCCAGAGCTGCTGTTTCTGGACGAGCCGACTTCCGGGCTGGATCCGGTACTGAGCGAAGGTTTCGTCAAGCTGATTCAGGCATTGCGCTCCGAATTGACGCTGACCATCGTCATGGCAACGCATGATCTGGATACGTTAGTGGCGCTGGCCGATCGCGTGGCAGTGTTGGCTGAGCAGCGCCTGTTGGCGCTGGGTACTCTGCGGGAAGTGATCAGTACCAACCACCCGTTCATGAAAAAATTTTTTCTCGGTGAGCGTGGTAAGAAGGTGCTGGGAAATAATGGCGATATCTTATAAGGAGGTAGCATGGAAAATCGTGCCCATGCCCTTGCAGCCGGTCTATTCGTAATTTTTCTGAGTATGGCAGTGGCGGCCGCCGCCGTCTGGTTCGGCGGTGAAGCCGTGGTGCGTGACAGGTATTTGCTGGTGTCGGAAGTTCCGGTAACGGGACTGAATCCGCAGGCGGCGGTCCGTTACCGTGGCGTGAGCGTCGGCAAAGTGGAGGGTATCCGCCTGGATCCGGAAAATGCGCAGATCATTCTTGTCCGCATTGCCGTGAATCGAGACGTGCCGCTGACCAAATACACTTATGCACAGTTGGGCTATCAAGGCCTGACGGGCCTTGCATTCGTGCAATTGGATGATGGTGGCAAACAGGCTGAACGATTGCAGACTGATCCGGATAACCCCGCGCGGATTCCTCTGCGTCCTTCCGCCCTGGATAACATAGCCGATTCCGGCCGACAACTGCTCAGCAATGCAAATGAACTGGCAGAGCGTCTGAATACATTGCTGGGTGAGCAGAATCAGGTGCGCATCTCACACATTCTGGAAAACGTGGAGGGGGCAAGCGGTCGTTTCGATAGTATTGCCGACCAATTGCAGCCGGGACTCAAGGCTTTGCCGGAATTGACTGCTGAAGCCAGCGTCACGCTGAAGCGTGCCAGCCAGTTGATGACAGACCTCAACCAGATCGTGGTGAAAATAAATCAGCAGGGAGGGGCCGTTGACAGCCTGTCCGATACTGCCGAAGAGCTCGCAGACATCCTGCCTAAACTGCGTGATGCAAGCCATGGCATCACGCGCAACACTCGCAGTGTGGATCGCGTTCTGCTGCAACTGGAAGAACAACCCCGCAGCTTGCTGTTTGGCAGATTGCCACCGCCGCCAGGTCCGGGAGAAAATGGTTTTATACCGCCACAGGGCCTATCCAAATGAAAAAAATTCTTGTGTTGGCGATCATACTGCTCGCGGGGTGTGCCGGCGCACCCCATGTCCGGATCGCACCGACGGTGTATGACCTCGGCCTGCTGCAGTCAACGGACGCTCCCGCCCTATCCGGCCAGCCGCGGTTGCGGGCAAGCCTGCTGGTAGCGGAGGCGACAGCCCCCGCGTGGCTGGATAGCCAGGCGATTCAGTATCGTCTGGCGTATCACGATCCCGCGCAGACATATAATTACGCCAACAGCCGCTGGGCTGCCGCACCTGCAACACTGCTCACCCAGCGCATCAGGAGCCGTATCACCGTCGTCACCAACAGCGGGGTGGTGAGTGCCAGTGATGGGGTGCGGGCGGACTACGCGTTGCGCCTTGAACTGGAAGAATTCACCCAGGTATTTGATACGGTCGAGCAAAGCCGTGTGGTGGTCAGATTGCGCGCCAGTCTGGTCGAGCGCGGTACCCGCACGTTACTGGCCCAGCGCAGCTTTAGCGTGGAACAGGCGGCTCCCACGGCCAATGCCACGGGCGCGGTGCATGCCTTGACCGAGGCGAGTGACAAACTGGCCGGAGATTTGATTGACTGGCTTGTAGCAAGACCGGAAGCAGGGGGCAGGGAGTAAGGAGTAAGGAGGGTGTAAATTCTTACTTGAGTGCGCCGAATACTTCCTGCAGTAGCTTGTTACCTTGACCGATCGGGTCGTTGCGGATGGCGCGCTCTTCTTCCGCCATCATCAGAAAGTAACCATCCAGGATTTTCTGTGTCAGGTAGTTCTCGACGTCCACTTCTTTTTCTGTCACCAGGCCGAACTTCACACCCCTGCGGAGAAACTCGTTGAGTTGATTGAGCAGCCCCGTCTGGGCAATTTCATTGCGCACAATGGGCAGGAGTTTCTTGGCGAGAGGTTCCGAGGTGGCATCGCGGAAGTATTGAGTAGCTGCATCATCGTCGCCAGCAAGTATTGCTTTGGCATCTTCCATGGTCATTCTTCTCACAGCATCTACCAGCAATATCATCGCTTCAGGTGCCGCCGCTGTCGCCGTGCGATTCATGGCGATGATTAATGCATCAGCCTGCTTGTTCATGCCGAACTTGCGCATTGCTCCTTCCGCTTTTTGCAGCGACCTGGGCAGTGGAATCCTGACTCCGGCATTACCGAGAAATCCGTTGCCTGCTGTCAGTTTTCTTGTCGCCACAGTGACGCTCTGAGCGAGCGCCTGCTTCAGACCGTCGGCGGCTTCCTCGTTGGAGAGGGTATCGATACCGGCAGCGAAAATGGGTGAAGAAAGGCAGAATAAAACAAGAAGAGCGCCAGTGGCATGCATCGGTCGGTGGTTTCTGTCGTTCCGATGGGGCATTTTGTTTTCCTGGATGCGTTATACCACGCCGGCTTCGTGCGCCTGCTGGTCGGCGTGGTAGCTGGAACGCACCATCGGCCCACAGGCGGCATGGCTGAAACCCATCGCCACGGCGGCGCGTTCGAATTCCTTGAAGCCCTCCGGCGGCACATAGCGCAGCACCGGCAAGTGTCCGGTGCTGGGTTGCAGATACTGGCCGATCGTGAGCATCTCGACAGCGTGCTTACGCAGGTCGCGCAACACTTCCAGAATTTCCTCGTCGGTTTCGCCCAGGCCCAGCATTAACCCGGATTTGGTGGGAATTGCGGGAAAGCGTGCCTTGAAATCCTGCAGCAGTTTCAGCGAATGGACATAATCCGCGCCGGGACGGCACTGCTTGTAGAGGCGCGGCACGGTTTCGAGATTATGATTCAGCACGTCAGGCGGGCAGGCAGATAATTTTTCCAGCGCGACTTCCAGTCTGCCACGGAAATCCGGCACCAGGATTTCGACTTTTGTCTGCGGCGAATGCGCGCGCACCTGCCGGATGCAATCGGCAAAATGCTGGGCGCCGCCGTCGCGCAGATCATCGCGGTCAACGCTGGTGATGACCACGTATTTCAGCTTCATGGCGGCGATCGATTGTGCCAGATGCAGCGGCTCTTCGGCATCCGGCGGCAGTGGTTTGCCGTGTGCCACATCGCAGAACGGGCAGCGGCGGGTGCAGAGATCGCCCAGGATCATGAAGGTGGCGGTACCCTTGCCGAAGCACTCGCCGATGTTGGGGCAGGAGGCTTCCTCGCATACCGTGTGCAGCTTCTGTTCGCGCAGGATGCGTTTGACTTCGTAGAACTCCTGACTGTTGGAGGAACGCACACGTATCCACGACGGCTTGCGCAGGAACTCGGTCTGCGGCACGATCTTGATCGGGTTGCGCGCGGTTTTATCCGCGCCTTTCTGGCGGGTTTCAGTGGTCATAAGGGAATTTTTTCATTCAATAATTCGTGTCTGTAATTTCTCTGCGAGCCCGCTGCTTAATGTCTCAAGTCCGTCGGCTATTCCAAGGTCATGCGTTTGCGTTACCTGCAATCCCGCATAGCCGCAGGGATTAATCGCGCTAAACGGAGCCAGATCCATGTGCACGTTGAGTGCCAAGCCGTGGTAGCAGCAGCCGTTCTTTATTTTCAGGCCCAGTGCCGCGATTTTGGCGCCGTTCACATATACGCCGGGCGCATCCGTGCGGCCTTCTGCATTGATGTGATAATCCTGCAATAAGTCTATCACGGCGCCTTCCATTCTTCTGACCAGTTCACGTACCCCGAGTTTATGCCGGCGCATGTCCAGCAGCAGATAAGCGACGATCTGGCCGGGGCCGTGGTAAGTGATTTGCCCGCCGCGATCGACCCGGATCACCTCAATGCCGTTGTTATGCAACAGGTGTTCCGGCTTGCCTGCCACCCCCTGGGTATAAACCGGTGGATGCTGTAACAGCCAGATTTCATCGGCTGTATCCGGCGTGCGGGACGCGGTGAAATTCTTCATTGCCTGCCAGGTGGGCAGATAATCCACCACCCCACGGTATCTGATCCGGAACTTTGAGCTTTCAGTTACAGGTTCCAGACAGAAGGTACTCATGTCTGGGCTCAAAGCGCCATCACCACTGCTGGGTGGTCGCACAATTCCTGATAGAGTGCGTCCAGTTGCGTACGGGAGACGGCGCGGACGGTGCAGGTGAGGCTCAGATAGGTGCCTTTCTTGCTTATTTTTATTGCCATGCTGGCATCGTCAAAATCAGGAGCATGACGCTTCACGATCATCAACACCGCCTGGGGGAAACTTTGCTGAACAAGGGTGTGCTCCGCGCTAACAGCTACCTGCCCCGCTAATGTATCCGCGTGCCCCATGATTTTGATGGGGAAGTCGCAGGGATAGTCGATCAGCGAGGGTGACTCAGGCATATGTTTTCAGCGCAAGCAAGCTAACGACCCCAGCTTTAACCCGGAAAATCCAATAGTCGTTTTATCATGGAAAATTCGCTCAAAACCAAGATCCCTCACTTCGTTTGGGATGACAACGCCCCTGTCATTTCGACCGAAGGGAGAAATCTTGCTTCGTTTCTGTACTCATTCCATTTATCTTTCAAAACAATAACCATGTAGGGTGCATTCCATGCACCACGTTGATTTGCCGTGTGTATCTGGTGCATGGAATGCACCCTACGA
>JAYUYT010000087.1:0-11769 GCA_043752345.1 Nitrosospira sp. | reverse complement strand
TCGGCTAGGCTGGTTTCCAGGTCGTCGGGATGTATAAGAGAGCGGGGGTTAAGCGCAAGTATTTCTGCGGGAGTATAGCCGAGGATATCGGCATATTTCTGGTTTGCAAACATGAAACGATTCGTTGCGGTATTGATTTGCGCCACACCCACTGCCATCTGCTCGAACAGCATCCGGAAGCGCTCTTTGCTTTCGATCAGTGTGCTTGTGCGCGTGGCGGCAAGTTGTTTGATGCTCTCGTTGAGTACGCGAATTCGAGCCGTCGCGATTTCGCGTTTGGTAATATCGGTGACGATAGTCATGTACCGGGTCGCCACATACGGGGAGTAGCAGTTGCTACGCGGAGCGGCGCAGTGCAGAGTGTTGCGAATAGCAACGTGGTGGTAATGGGAGCGAAATTGATGAACTGACTGATTCTCACGTCTCTTCTTTCTACAGTGTCAGGTTAGTACCGCCTGACTTGATTGTGATCAAGTATTAAAAATGGCATTATTTAATAGCAAACCATTCTTATTTGCAACTGTCATTTTTAGCTTGGGCATGGGAGGCGCCTAAGGTCGGGGACACCTTTTCACCATCAGATTTTCAGAGCAAAGGGGGAATGCCTGCAATTGCGCAAGGGCAAAATCGGAGATGCTGCTGTTTTGTCTTATCAGGACGGTTTGCTAGCAAGCTGCATTCAGCGTAAGGCGAATGAAAAGCTAATGGTTACAAGGATTGGATGCGGCTAGGAGCGGTTGTGTTCATCGCACTCTTGCCAAGTGAGAAACAAGACGACGATCACGATGACCGTGACTGGCAAGATGACGTAAAGACCAAGTGCATAGCTCATCCCTTCGTCGTGGCCATCAGGCGGGGAGCTGCTGATTATTTTGTAGCCGTGCAGCATGCTGACCATGAACACAGTGGCCAATCCGGCGAGGCGGCGGTTGCGGATCAAGGTTCGACCGCTTAGCAGGTTGAGCAAGTGTGCGGCGTAGTAACCGAGAAAATAAATTGCGATATAGAAGAGCAAGGCACCCATCAGAGTCCCCGGAATTTCCTACCTATTGTGTGTCGTGATGTCTGGCGGAGAGAGAGGGATTCGAACCCTCGGTACGGTTGAAGCCGTACGCACGCTTTCCAGGCGTGTACCTTAAACCACTCGGCCATCTCTCCGATCGAAGGAATCCGGCTGACCGGAACCAATAAGGCCGCAAAGGATAAACCAGAATGGGTTTGCGGGCAAATTTTCCGGGTGTTATCGATACCTGATATCGACTCCGATTTATGGCGAATTGATCCGGTGGTATCAGGTCACTTCTCAAGTGCTTGCCACCGAATGATCCAGCCAGCTTTCCAGACCCAAGGCATTGAGGTCGATGTCCATGCGCAGCAGCTCATGAATCTGTTCCCGCGGCAGTTCGCAACCGTGTGCTGTCAATCGCTGTAACAGCAGTGCGCCAAGTTCTTCCACCAGTGCGGCATGTCTGCCAGGGCTATGGCCGCGCATTTTGCTGGCGATTGCCACATGCGCATCGATCAAATCGTGCATCTCCCCGGCATGGCGCGGCAAATGGCTGATGCGGCCGTAATGGGTGAGGAAGGCATGATCCGGATCGTAACTCATCAACCGGTCCAGAGAGGCATGTGCCGCAACCGGATCGAACTGCACTGGTGTAGTGGTCGGAAATACGAATTCCATTCCATTCACGTCGAATTTGCGATAGGAAACGCCGAATGTGTCGCCGGTGAAGAATGAGCTGCTGTGCTCGTCGAAGACGCAATAGTGATGGCGTGCATGGCCCGGCGTATCGAGAAACAGCAGAGGCCTGCCGTTAAGATCGATGCGAAACCCATCTGGCGCTTCGATGATGCGGTCTGCCTCAATTGGGCGGATCTCGCCGTACATGCGGCTGAATTCCGCTGCGCCATAAACCGCCGTGGCACCCGCGATGAGCCTGGAGGGATCGGCCATATGCCGTGCACCACGCGGATGTACCACCAGTTTTGCATTGGGCAGGCAGCGCATGAATTCGCTCGCGCCACCGGCATGGTCGAGATGGATGTGAGTGAGAAACACATAGGCTACCTTCTCAGGCGCGAGATTTTTTTGCTGCAATGTTTCGATGACGCCGGGAACGGAAAATGCCGTTCCGGTATCCACCAGCGCGGCGGTGTCACCTTCGACGAGCAGGTGGATCGCAACGAGTCCTGGACGGTGGAACTGTGCATCGATAGTGCTGATGCCGTGGCCGTAGTCAGTAATGTGGGGTGGGGCCATGAATGCCTTGCTGCTGGATTATGTTATCGGCTGCTGCAACTGTTCAAGTATTGCCGGATTCTCCAGGGTGGAAACATCCTGGGTGATTTTTTCTCCTCTGGCAATGGCACGCAGCAAACGGCGCATGATCTTGCCAGAACGGGTTTTGGGCAGATTATCGCCGAAACGGATCTCGTCCGGTTTGGCAATCGGACCGATTTCTTTAGCCACCCAGTCGCGCAATGCCACGGAGATATTGTGCGCATCCGCACCCTGAGGGCGCACGCCTTTTAGCACCACGAACGCAATTATCGCCTCACCTTTGATATCGTGAGGCTTGCCCACCACTGCGGCTTCAGCTACCAGGGGGTTGGCTACCAGCGCCGATTCAATTTCCATGGTGCCCAAGCGATGGCCGGAAACATTCAATACATCGTCGATACGTCCCATGATCCAGAAATAGCCGTCCAGATCACGGTTGGCAGAATCGCCGGCCAGATAATATTTCCCTCCTAGGTCTTGCGGAAAATAGGTTTGCCGGAAACGCTCCGGGTCACCCCACAGGGTGCGTGCCAGTGATGGAAATGGGCGCTTGATGACCAGGAACCCACCCTTGCCATTTTCCACTTCATGGCCGGCCTCATCCACGATGGTAGCCATGATGCCAGGTAACGGAAAAGTGCAGGAACCGGGCTTGAGCGGCACTGCGCCGGGCATGGGAGCAAGCATGTGCGAGCCCGTTTCGGTTTGCCACCAGGTATCCACGATTGGGCAGCGCGACTGGCCCACGACGGTGTAATACCACATCCAGGCTTCCGGGTTGATGGGCTCACCTACCGAACCCAGCAGGCGCAATGAGGATAGGTCATATTGCCCGGGCAAGTCCGGGCCTGATTTGATAAGTGAACGAATTGCGGTGGGGGCGGTGTAGAAAGTGGTGACCTTGTGGTCCTGGATGATTTTCCAGAAACGGCCTGCATCAGGATAGGTAGGAACACCTTCAAACATGATCTGAGTAGCCCCCATGGCCAGAGGGCCGTAGGCGATATAGCTGTGGCCGGTAACCCAGCCCACGTCAGCCGTACACCAGAAAATGTCAGCAGGTTTGTAATCGAAAATCCACTTCATGCTCACCATCGTACCCAGCAGGTAGCCGGCGGAAGAATGCTGTACTCCCTTGGGTTTGCCGGTGGAGCCGGAGGTGTAGAGAGTAAACAGCGGATGTTCGGCATTGACCCATTCCGGTTCGCAGCTGTCAGCCTTGCCCTGGATGAGATCGTGCCACCAGACATCACGCGGAGCATGCCATGACACATCTTTGCCGGAGCGTTGGTAAACCACCACGGATTTCACCGAACCGGTGCCGCCCATGGCAAGCGCCTCGTCTACTGCGAGTTTCAGCGGGATGGCCCTGCCACCACGGATTTGTTCGTCGGCAGAAATGATGGCTACTGCACCGGCATCGACAATGCGTTCGTGCAGGCTCTTGGCGGAGAATCCGCCAAACACCACCGAATGGATTGCGCCGATGCGGGCGCAGGCCTGCATCGCCACCACCGCTTCAATGCTCATCGGCATATAGATGATGACGCGATCACCTTTGCTGATGCTGAGCGACTTGAGTCCATTGGCAAACTGGCATACACGACGGTGGAGATCGCGGTAAGTGGAACGGGTGATCTTGCCGTCGTCCGCCTCAAAAATGATGGCGACTTTATCTGGCTGGGTAGCAAGATGCCGGTCAAGACAGTTGAATGAAATATTCAGTTCGCCATCGTCAAACCATTTGAAGAACGGATGATTGCTTTCGTCCAGCACTCGGGTGAAGGCCTTATGCCATAGAATGTGGTCCCGTGCCAGTTTGCCCCAGAAACCCTGATAATCCCTTGCAGCCTCAGCGCATAATGCACGGTAGGCGGCCATGTCGGCCAGATTAGCCTGTTGCACAAATGCCGTATCAGGAGGGAAAATACGGTTTCCATGCAAAACAGATTTAATTGCGGGCATGATGCTTCTCCAGTGGGTTTCTTTGGCTAAACAGGCGAAGGAATTGTATCACCCGTAGCGGCTGAATTCGGCCCACTCTTACATACTTCCCATGGTGCGTATGGGCATCAGGCAGGCGGCAATTAATCCCGGTTTTACTTGTTACTTTATTAGTATGGCGGCATCCAGCCAGAGAAAATATCGTTGCCAGTCAACACTTCTTTGTGAAGTATCTATTTCATTAGTTATAAATTTTTGCTAAAATACACACGTAGTTTTTATGGGCTTATTTGGCCCATTTTTTGTTTGTAGCGAGGCTATGGAGCTGCACGAATTACTGGAATTGACCCTGTCCGGGATGGGTTACGAGCTGGTTGAAGTGGAGCGGTCGCCGCGCGGCAAGTTGTTACGGGTGTTTATTGACAAGCCCAACGGTATTGTCGTGGAGGACTGTGTTGCTGTCAGCGACCATCTGGGGCGATTGTTCGCAGTCGAGAATATTGATTATGATCGACTGGAAATATCTTCGCCTGGAATGGATAGGCCGTTGAAGAAGGTGTCTGATTTTACCCGTTTTACGGGAGAATTGGCTAAACTGAAATTACGTGTGGCGTTGCAAGGGCAAAGAAACTTCGTTGGCATTTTGCGCGGAGTGAGTGACGGGGTATTAAAGCTGGAAATGGATGGAAAAATGCTTGATCTTGAGCTAAGTAACCTTGAAAAAGCCCGTTTGGTTCCAAAATTGTAGCTATCTGAGAATTTGGCCGGAGGTAGCATGAGTCGCGAAGTTTTACTGTTGGTGGATGCGCTGGCGCGCGAGAAGAGTGTTGAGAAGGACATTGTTTTTGCGGCACTCGAATCAGCATTAGCATCTGCCACAAAGAAGCGTTTTCACGAAGACGCTGAGGTACGCATATCAATCGACCGCGAGACGGGGGACTACCAGTCTTTCCGTCGCTGGCAAGTAGTGGCTGACGATGCCGTCGAGGAGCCTGCACGTCAGATTTCCCTGGACGAAGCACTGCAACGCGATGCCGGTATCCAGTTGGGAGAATTTGTCGAGGAGCCGCTGGAGCCCGTGGAAGTCGGCCGTATCGGCGCCCAGGCAGCCAAACAGGTTATCTATCAAAAAATACGCGACGCTGAGCGTGAACAGATTCTGAACGATTTTCTCGAGCGTAAGGAATACATGGTTAGCGGCACCATCAAGCGCATGGAACGCGGCAACGCTATCATCGAATCTGGTAGAGTCGAGGCCGTGTTGCCGCGTGATCTGATGATTCCCAAGGAGAACCTACGGGTTGGTGATCGTGTGCGTGCTTATTTGTCCAAAGTTGATCGTACCGCCCGGGGACCACAGTTGGTGTTGTCGCGGATTGCGCCAGAGTTTCTTATGAAACTGTTTGAGCTGGAAGTGCCTGAGATTGAGGAGGGCTTGCTGGAGATCAAAGTTGCGGCGAGAGATCCCGGTTCTCGCGCCAAGATAGCAGTAAAGTCTAATGATCAGCGCGTTGATCCGATTGGTACTTGCGTCGGCATGCGCGGCTCCAGAGTACAGGCAGTAACTGGTGAGCTGGCCGGAGAACGAGTAGATATCATTTTGTGGTCGGATGACCCCGCCACTTTCGTCATTAACGCACTGGCCCCTGCCGAAATCAGCAGCATTATGGTAGACGAGGAAAAGCACTGCATGGACATCGTAGTGGATGAGGATAATCTTGCCCAAGCGATTGGTCGTGGCGGTCAGAATGTGCGACTTGCATCTGAACTGACTGGCTGGGAGCTCAATATCATGAGCATGGAAGAGTCACAGACAAAAAATGAAGAAGAATCTTCCGTCACTCGCCAACTCTTTATGGACAAGCTTGATGTGGATGAGGAAGTGGCAGATATCCTGGCGCAGGAAGGTTTCACCAGTCTGGAAGAAGTGGCTTACGTACCACTCAATGAAATGCTGGAAATTGAGTCGTTTGACGAGCAAACTGTCAATGAATTACGCAATCGGGCTCGTAATGCGCTTCTGACCGAGGCTATTGTCAGCGAGGAAAAAGTAGAGCACATGGCGGAGGATTTGCTTGCACTGGAAGGTATGGACGCTCAGACTGCACGCGAATTGGCAGCCAAAGGGGTGAAAACACAGGAAGACCTTGCCGACTTGGCGGTAGATGATCTGGTGGATATGGTCGGAATGGATATCGAACGAGCCAAACAATTGATCATGGCGGCACGCGCACCGTGGTTTGTCTGATTTTGGCGGATAAAGCATAGGTTATTAAAGGTTACTAATGGTGCAAATGAGTGTGGAACAATTTGCCAGTGAATTGGGGTTGCTGCCAGCAGTATTGCTGGAACAGCTTCAGGCTGCTGGTGTCAGCAAGCAAATGGTCAAGGATGGTCTAACTGAGAAGGATAAAACCCAGCTTCTGGATTATTTGCGTAAGGTCCATGGTGCTAGAGAGGACAAAGGTAAAATTACTTTGACCCGGCGACAGACGTCAGAAATCAAGAAATCGGATAGCACTGGAAAAGCCCGTACCATCCAGGTGGAAGTGCGTAAGAAGCGCGTATTTGTGAAGCGTGATCTGGTCGACGATGCGGCGGGTAAGGGTGAAGCCATCGAGCCAGTTGTACCAGTAGCTGCTCCTTTACCTGCACCAGCCCCTGTGTCAGTGGTGAATGCTGCACAACAGGCGCTACGTGAGGGAGAAGCAAAAAAACAAGCTGAGCTGATCGCGCGCCAAGCTGCGGAAATCAAGGAAAAGAAAGAACGCAAGAAGCGTGTAGTAGCTGAGGTCAGTGAGGTTCAACCGGTTGCTGCGCCTGTCCCGTCTCCAGTTCCAATTGAGGCAGGGGCTCAGCCTGCTCCAACGGAAGGCACTCTGCATAAGCCGGTGGTTAAGCCGGAAGATAAAGCGGCTAAAGCCGAGAAGAAAAAGAAACAAACCAAACAAGTCATTTGGAAAGACGAGAGTACTGAGAAACGCGGACTCAAGACGCGCGGTGATTTATCTGGGGGAAAAGGCTGGCGTACACGCAGAGATAAGCACAGCAAGGTTTCCAGTGAAGATCAAGGGGCCCATGGTTTCTCGGCGCCAACCGAGCCAGTGGTACATGAGGTGATGGTGCCTGAAACTATCTCTGTCGGAGCGCTGGCGCAGAAAATGACAGTCAAGGCTGCTGAAGTCATCAAGACCCTGATGAAAATGGGCAACATGGTGACTATCAACCAGATACTGGATCAGGAAACCGCCATGATCGTAGTGGAGGAAATGGGCCACATTGCCAAGTATGCGGCACTGGATAGTCCCGAAGCTTTCCTGGCGGATACTGAGTTGCCCACGGAGTATAAAACGGAGCCGCGCGCGCCGGTAGTTACAGTAATGGGTCACGTTGATCATGGCAAAACCTCTTTACTGGATTACATCCGTCGCACACGTGTAGCAAGTGGCGAAGCGGGCGGTATCACACAGCATATTGGTGCCTATCACGTCGAAACTGAACGGGGCATGATCACTTTCCTAGATACGCCAGGTCATGAAGCATTTACTGCCATGCGTGCCCGCGGTGCCAAGGTCACCGATCTGGTCGTGCTGGTAGTGGCAGCAGATGATGGTGTGATGCCTCAGACCATAGAAGCGATACATCATGCCAAGGCTGCCAAGGTGCCGATCGTGGTGGCGGTCAACAAAATTGACAAACCGGAAGCCAATCCAGAACGCATCAGGCAGGAACTGGTGGCGCAAGGTGTGGTGCCAGAGGACTGGGGCGGCGACACCATGTTTATCGAGGTTTCGGCCAAGACTGGCCAAGGCATTGACGCATTGCTGGAAAGTGTACTGCTCCAGGCTGAAGTGCTGGAACTCAAGGCAGCAAAGGAAGCGCCCGCCAGAGGCATTGTCATCGAATCACGTCTGGACAAGGGGCGCGGCCCGGTAGCAACGATCTTGGTGCAGTCCGGAACCTTGAGGCGAGGGGATATTCTGCTGGCAGGTGCGGTGTTTGGTCGGGTGCGGGCAATGTTGGACGAGAATGGCAAACCGGTGGAGCAGGCAGGCCCTTCCATTCCAGTGGAAATTCACGGTTTGTCGGAAGTGCCGGTGGCAGGAGAAGTAGTAGTGGCTTTGGCCGACGAGCGTAAAGCGCGTGAAATCGCGCTGTTCCGCCAGGGCAAGTTCCGCGATGTGAAGCTTGCCAGACAACAGGCAACCAAGCTGGAAAACTTGTTCGAGCAGAAGGGTGAGGTCAAGATACTTGCATTGATCATCAAGGCCGACGTGCAGGGCTCCTACGAGGCGCTGACCCATGCATTGGAAAAGCTCTCCACTGACGAAGTCAAAGTCAACATCATCCACAGCGGCGTGGGCGCGATCACGGAATCCGACATCAACCTGGCGCTGGCTTCCAAGGCCGTGGTGATCGGCTTCAACAGTCGCGCGGATACGGTTGCGCGCAAGCTGATCAGTGCAACCGGGGTAGATGTACGTTACTACAGCATTATTTATGAGGCAGTAGACGAAATCAAGGCAGCCTTGTCCGGCATGATGGCACCGGAACGCAAGGAAAGCATTATCGGGCTGGTGGAAATTCGTCAAGTATTCCGTATTTCCAAAGTGGGCGCTGTGGCTGGCTGTTATGTGCTCGATGGTGTCATCAGGCGCGGTTCGTCAGTGCGCTTGATCCGTAACGGCGAGCTGATTCATACCGGTGAACTGGATTCGCTGAAGCGCTTCAAGGATGACGTAAAAGAGGTCAAGGCAAATTTTGAATGCGGCCTGTCATTGAAAAACTTTAATGATATTCAGGTAGGCGATCAGTTGGAAGTCTATGAAATCATCGAGGTCGCGCGCAGCCTGTAAACCGGGGCAAAGCCGACTTTGGTGTTATCGCATTTTGCAAAGCGCTATCCACGGTCCCGTGAAGTATTTTGATGGCTCTTCCTGCCCGTAAACATCATGCCCAAAGACTATTCCCGCACCCTGCGTATTGCTGACCAGATCCAGCGCGAACTGGCTGACCTGATCCACAATGAACTTAAAGATCCGCGTATTGGTTTGATCACTCTGACCGGCGTCGAAGTGAGCCATGATTATGCCCATGCCAAGGTTTTCTATACTTCCCTTGGCAGTGCCGGTGACAATTTTCTGACTGATAAAGGACTGGAACACTCGGCGGGATTTCTGCGCAGTCAATTGTCACACCGACTAAAATTACGTGTGGTGCCACAACTGCATTTCATTTACGATGAATCGGTTGAACGCGGCATGCGTCTGTCGCAACTGATAGACGAAGCGGTGGCACAGGAAGGCCCGGCAGAGTAGGCGCGGATAGTGCCGGATGTGTCCAAATTCCCTGCATGTTGTGAACCCTAAGTCTTTGCAGCCAAAATACATCAAACGTAATATCAGTGGCGTCCTGCTGCTTGATAAACCGTGCGGGATCTCATCCAACCGGGCGTTGCAAATTATCAAACGTATCTTTACTGCAAGTAAAGCTGGGCATACCGGCACACTTGACCCGCTGGCAACCGGATTATTGCCAATTTGTCTCGGCGAGGCCACCAAATTCTCTTCAGCGTTGCTGGGTGCTGATAAAACCTATGAAGCAGTGTTGAGACTGGGTTATATCAGCACTACTGGCGATGCCGAGGGAGAAATTTCGGTAGTGGGGAACGTGAAGCTGACGCTGCAATACGCTGAAGAAGTAGTGCAAAATTTTATCGGTAGCATTACACAGATTCCACCCATGTACAGTGCGTTGAAGCATCAGGGGAGGCCTCTATATGCTTACGCCAGGAAAGGTGTGGAAATCGAGCGGCAACCGCGCAAGATAACTATTTACGACTTGCGTGTTGGAACCCTTGCGGGCGATGAGATGTGTATCACGGTCAGGTGCAGTACCGGTACTTATGTTCGCACCCTGGCGGAGGATATCGGCAGAGCCTTGGGATGCGGCGGCGCATATCTGACGGCCTTGCGCCGTAGTGCTGTCAATGATTTTGACTTGTCGCAATCTTATACACTGGATCAGCTTGAGGCCATGCCGTTAGCGCAGCGAGACAGCTGCCTGCACCCGGCAGATAGTCTCCTGCATAATTTCTCTGCTGTGATGCTGGATGGTGCGTTGGTGACATCACTACTACAAGGGCAAATGGTGGCCGGACCTCCCTCCATAAATGGTTTGATGGAAGGAGAAAAAATTCGACTATATGACCAGGAAAAGAATTTCCTGGGATTGGGAGAAGTTACGGCACAGGGTGAGATAACCCCGAAACGGCTAATGGCAGAAGAGATATCTGCGACAGGGGCTCATCAATCATAAGACCCTCAGCCGGAAACTGTCCATTGCGACTAAGAAGTATTCGGGCCACCAGATGGTTTGCCGTGCAGCCCGGTCATCTCCGCCGGATCAGTGAGAGCCACCGCGTCAATTTCAGTTAGAATAGAAAACAGCTATGACTATCGTCGCCGTTTTCAATCAGAAAGGTGGAGTAGGAAAAACTACTACCGCACTTAATCTTGCCGCCGCACTCGTGCGCTACGGGCGTACTTCTTATGGCATAGATCTCGACCCGCAAGCACAGTTTGGCGCTACCGTCGGGGTCACTGCCAAAACAGGTGATGAAACCGTACTGAGCCTATTTCAGCATAGCCGCCCGTTGCATGAGTTGGTTCATGCGACCCCCAGCGGCATCAACATCATCCCGTCACATATCGAACTATCCAAAGTGGACGTGTTGTACGGCAAGGGTTACAACGTGGTTAACCGGCTTAATACTGGCCTGCAAGCAGAAAAATTTGGCGATAAAGAAACCCCATTGGTAATCGATTGCAGTCCTCTGCTGAGCGTGCTTTCGCTTAACGCATTATTTGCTTGTGATTGCCTGATCGTGCCAATGTCAGCAGATTATCTCTCCATTAAAGGGGCGATGCAGATTGAAAAAACGCTTAAAGCATTGGAATTGGTACTCAAGCGTCGAGTTAAACGTCGTTACTTGCTGACTCGTTTTGATGCCAGGCGCCGTATGGCGCGGGATGTGCTGCAAATGGCAGAAGAAAAATTCGGTGAGGAAGTTTGCCGTACACAGATCTCAGAGAATGTTAGTCTGGCAGAGAGTCCAGTTGTCAATAAGACAATTTTTGAATATGCGCCCAGCAGTCGCGGTGCACAAGACTACGAAGCATTGCTGGTAGAACTGTTGGCCGATGGATTTATCGAGTAATCCATGCTACTTGGCGATCAAAGACAGGATATCTTCGACCGATGCTGCTTGACCGGGCCGCATCTCTTCCTGCTTTATCTCGCAGCGTGTCACTTCGCAATGGTAGTACATCTGGCGTAGTTTACGTTCCGCGTCTGGCTGGTCTTTTCCTGCGATGAGGATATTCTCAACTTTCTGCCCGCTTTGCGTCTGTACCGAAAAATAAAATTTTAACATGGCTGTTTGAGCGGAGTCCGATTTAGTGGACGGGCAAGTCATCTAGATTATGCCGCAGATTGTTGTCTGTTGGTATAAAACTGGTTAGCGAAATCAGCGGGTACTT
>JAYUYT010000086.1:0-4842 GCA_043752345.1 Nitrosospira sp. | reverse complement strand
CAGGACGTACTGGTGGACGATGAGCTGATCTACGCCTTTTACGACCAGCAACTGCCCGCCGACGTGTGCAGCGGCTACAGCTTCGAGAACTGGTATCGCGAGGAAATCAAGCGAAATGCTAAGCTGCTGATGCTGACCCGCGATGAGCTGATGCGCCACGAGGCCGCCGGGATCACCACCCAGTCCTTCCCCAAAACCATCCGCCTGGGCGGCGTGGACTGTCAGACCACCTACCTGCACGAACCCGGCGACGCCAAAGACGGCATGACCGTGACGGTGCCGCTGTTTGTGCTGAACCAGGTCAACGACGAACGCTGTGAGTGGCTGGTGCCCGGCATGCTGAAAGACAAAATCCAGGCGCTGCTGAAATCCCTGCACCAACGCCCCCGTTCGCGTTTGGTGCCGCTGCCCGAGAGTGCTGCACGCATGGCGGCAGAGCTGAACGTGCCCGAAGCTTACGGCGCGACCGGTTTGGTCGAAGCGTTGCTCAAAAAAGTCCGCGACGCGACGCAGGTGGACGTGCAGCGCGCAGACTTCAAGCTGGACATGCTGAGCCCACACCTGTTCATGAACTTCCGCGTGGTGGACGAGCATGGTCGCCAACTCGGCACCGGTCGCAACCTGGGCGCGCTGAAGGCTGAGCTGGGCGCGAAGGCGCGGGGGGCGTTTCAGGCGCTGGCGGGCTTGAAATTGGCTCAAACGGCTCCGATTGCACCTGTTTCTCAAAATAAGGGCTCAAATCAACCCATAGCCGGCGTATCTATTGCCTCATCAGCTATTAAAAATATAGCAAATTCAAAACCGGCAGAATCGCCACTTTCTCCTGCCGGCCAGCGCTACACGTCATGGACCTTCGGCGAACTGCCCGAGTTGATGGAAATCAACAAAGGCGGGCAGACCCTGATTGGCTTCCCCGCGCTGATCGACCTGCAAGACGCGGTCAGCATCGAAGTTTTTGACGAACCCGACGTCGCAGCCGCCAAACACCAGGCTGGCCTGCGCCGCCTGTTTGCGCTGCACATCAAAGACGCGCTCAAGTATTTAGAGAAAAATATCCCCGACCTCACCAAAATGGCCGCCGCCTACATGCTGGTGGGCAGGAGTGCGGACAACACCGGCGGCGGCACGCTGGAAGAGCTGCGCGAGCAAATCATCGCCAAAGCGCTGGATCGCGCCTTTTTGCTTGACCCGCTGCCGACCAACGCGGCAGAATTCACCAAGCGCCTGGAAGAGGGCCGAGGCCGTCTCACGCTGATCTCCAGCGAAATCGCCAGATTGGTCGCGACGATTTTGCAAGAATATGCCACCGCCGCCCGCAAACTCAAAGACACCAAAAACGCCCCTGAAGCCACCGCAGACGCAGCCGCACAGCTTGCAAGGTTGATGCCCAAACGCTTCATCGCGCTCACCCCCTTCACCCAACTGCACCACTTCGCCCGCTACCTCAAAGCCATCACCGCCCGCCTGGACAAATACCGAGCCGACCCCGCCCGCGACGCCAACAAACTCGCCGAACTGCGCCCAAGTGAGCAAAATTACTGGCGTTTGGTCGCAGAACGCAAAGGCGCAGTCGATGACCGTATGATGGAATTCAGGTGGTTGCTGGAAGAGCTCCGCGTCAGCTTCTTCGCGCAGGAACTGCGCACGCCGCAGCCGGTGAGTGTCAAGCGGCTGGATAAATTGTGGGTGCAGATCAAGAGTTGATTGCAGAACCGTGCTTTACTTGTAAAATACCTTTACTTCTATTTTGTAAAGGATTCGTTATGCAAAGCGAAGCTGTTGTTTCCAGCAAAGGGCAGGTCACGCTGCCTGCCGCCATGCGGGCCAAGCTCGGCATCGGGCCGGGTTCCCATATTCACTTTGAATTGCGGGGTCAGGAGTTGGTGATCAAACCCGAACTGCCCATGAGTGCGTATTACGGCATGCTCAAAGGCCACAAGCTCGACCCCGCCGATCTGGAAATTCCAAAAGAGCCGGATCGGGAGTTTGAATGAACGTCGTTGACTCCTCGGGCTGGATCGAATTTTTCCTCGCGGGACCCAGTGGCCCGTTGTTCAAACCCGTGATAGAGCGGCGCGACAAGTTGCTGGTCCCGGTCATCACGCTGTACGAAGTCCACAAAATCCTCAGCCGCAAGCTGCCTGCGGACGTGGTGGCATCTTGCCTGGATGTCATGCGCCTGGGCCGCGTGCTGGACCTAACCGACCGCCGCGCCATTGCCGCAGCCGATGTTGCGGCCCTGCATCGTCTGGCGATGGCAGATGCCGTGATGTACAGTCTGGCACTGGAACACAAGGCCACTTTGTGGACGCAGGATGTGGACTACCAAGGTTTGGCGGGAGTGACGTATTTCGCGAAAGAATGAAAGCACACAAATTTTCACCCAGTACAGGTAAGCCTCTTCCGCTCGTGGGCTCTGTTGTGGCCCGTGCCGACATGTGTCGGTCACGATGGGTCTGGATGCATCTCCTTTTTGCTTGATTTGGGCCTCGGACGTATCTCCTCCCTTTTCAAGCGCATCATTTTTTGTTACAGTCTATTGCATTGACAAACGCAGCGGAAGCTGCAGACGCAAAGCTACAGGCCCCATCCCCGAATTACTGGAAGGGCAGCTGAGTTGCACCGGGAAATTGTTCATTTCGTAACCGGGTCTGTAGTTTTCGCTGTGCCTTGTTGTTGGACACATTGCACACTAAAAATGAATTCCTTCATGTGGCAATGAGCTTTCGGCTGCCGAGTCGTTGACCTGATTGAGTACCTTGAAACTATGAATTTGCATGTCAATAAACCACCGAAAAAAATAGGCGAGTTCAGGTCAAGATGCAGTCATGGTCTGGTTTATGCATTGCTGAGTTTTTTTCTCGCAGTCATGGCCCATGGAGCTACGGGCGACAAAGATATATTGAGTACCGATGAACGCGTTTGGCTCACAAACAATCAGTCTCGCCTTGTCCTCGCGGTTGAAACCGGTTATGCCCCATTTGTATTCCTTGACTCAAAAGGACAGCCCAGAGGCCTCGCTCACGACTACTTGCTCCTGATCGAGTCAAAGCTTGGCGTTCACTTCAATCAGAGACAGTTTTCATCCCTGGACGATATTTTTCAGAAGGTTCAGAGCGGAGATGTACATATCGTCAACGCTGTGACGAACACGCCCAGTCGATCCAAGTTCCTTTCGATGACGGAACCTTTCATTTCCGTACCGAACGTCATTATCGTGAGAAAAGACCACTCAGGCCAAATCTCTGAGCGCGAACTTTCGGGATTAAAAGTTTCTCTCGTGAAGGGTTATGCCATCACGGAGCATATGACAAACCGGGGTCTTCATTTTGTTCCTGACATTGTTCCTGATGACCTTGCTGCACTTTTAAACGTCTCTTTCGGACGTTCTGACGCGGCCGTCATCGATCTTGCAACGGCGTCTTATTTGATTTCAGAAAAGGGCATTGCCAATCTACGTGTGGCGGGAGAATTGCCGTTTGATATTCGCCTTTCGATTGGTTTTCCGTTAGATGAGCCTGTGTTGCACAGCATTCTCCAAAAAGGACTTAATGCAATCACAGATGCGGAGCGGAAGGAAATAAAAACACGCTGGATCAATACATCAAGAAACCAAAGCATCTTCAGCGATCAGCAGTTCTGGGTTGTTTTGGGAAGTGTGCTTTCAGCCTCTCTTGTCATACTTGCTGTCATTCTTATCCGGAATCGCACGCTTCGGCAGCAAGTTGCCATTCGCTCTGATGCCATCGTCAAAGAAAAGGCAGCGTTGAGGGAGAGCGAGGCTCGGAATCTGGCTCTCGTCGCCCAATATAACCGGGAACTGGAGCAGCAAATTGCCGAACGCACAGCCGAACTTTCCGAAATGAATCGCAACTTGCTGCAACTAAGCGAAATCGACGGATTGACCGGGATTGCCAACAGGCGCAAGCTTGATATTGAATTGGATAAGGAATGGCGGCGGGCTATTCGTGAGAAACGCCCCTTGGCACTGCTGATGATCGACATCGATCATTTTAAAGAATACAACGATCAGTATGGACATCCGGCGGGAGACAGGTGTCTTCAACTGGTAGCGGAAGTTCTGAATTCGTTGATTCAGCGGTCCGGTGAACTGGTAGCGAGATATGGTGGGGAGGAGTTTGTAATACTACTTCCTGGCCATACTATCCAGACTGCAAGGGAGGTTGCAGAAAAAATTCGGTATGCCATCCAAAGCAAGCAAATACGCCACCCCAGGAATGCTTCGTTACCCGTTGTGACCATAAGCATCGGTGTGACTTCGACAGTCCCAGATCAAGATAAAGAGCCATCTACCTTGCTGAATCAAGCCGATGCCTGCTTATATCAGGCGAAACATGAGGGACGAAACCGGGTCGTAACGGGGACTAAGCTGCATTTTTAGCTGTGTGGGCAGGAGATTGTGGTTAAGGCTGCGCTGCCTATGAGTGCTTATTACGGCATGCTCAAGGGCTACAACCTTGACCCTGCTGATCTGGTGATTGAAAAAGAGCCGGATCGGGAGTTTTGATGAATGTTGTTGATTCGTCCGGTTGGATTGAGTTTTTCACCGCTGGCGCAAGTGGCCCATTGTTCAAACCCGTGATTGAGCAGCGTGACCAGTTGCTCGTTCCTACTATCAACATCTACGAAGTCCACAAAATCCTCAGCCGCAAATTGCCCGTTGGTGCAGTCACTTCCTGTCTGGACGTGATGCGTCTAGGCCGAGTGCTAGACCTGACTGACCGCCGCGCCATCGCCGCCGCCGACATGGCTGGTAAACACAAACTTGCCATGGCCGATGCCGTGATTTACAGCATGTCCAGAGAGTTTGATGCGACGCTG
>JAYUYT010000085.1:0-4875 GCA_043752345.1 Nitrosospira sp. | reverse complement strand
TGTATTCTGCAAGCCACGTTTCACATATCACTTTTCACTTTCCTCTAATTTTTTGTTTGATCGACCAGCTTGTTTTTCTTGATCCACGGCATCATGTTGCGCAGTTTTGCACCGACCACCTCAATCTGGTGCTCGGAGGCAAGGCGGCGGCTGGCTTTGAGCATGGGTGCGCCTGCCTGGTTTTCCAGGATGAATTCGCGCGCATATTCGCCAGTCTGAATCTCACGCAGAATCTTGCGCATTTCGGCGCGGGTGGCATCGGTAACGATGCGTGGGCCACGTGAAATATCACCATATTCGGCGTTGTTGGAGACGGAGTAGCGCATGTTGGCGATGCCGCCTTCATAAATCAAATCCACGATCAGTTTCACTTCGTGCAGGCATTCAAAATAAGCCATCTCCGGTGCGTAACCCGCTTCCACCAAAGTTTCAAAACCGGCCTGAATTAGAGCGGTAAGGCCTCCGCACAGCACCACCTGTTCGCCGAACAAATCGGTTTCGGTTTCCTCGCGGAAGTTGGTTTCGATCACGCCACCACGAGTACCACCGTTAGCTGCGGCATAGGACAAAGCCAGGTCACGGGCCTTGCCGGACTTGTCCTGGTGTACGGCGATGAGCGATGGCACCCCGCCACCTTGCGCATAGGTTGAGCGCACCAAATGACCCGGACCTTTGGGCGCGATCATGATGACATCAAGATCAGCACGCGGCGTTACCTGACCATAATGGATATTGAAGCCATGAGCAAATGCAAGGGTGCTGCCCTTCTTGAGGTTGGGTTCGATCTCTGATTTGTAAACAGCGGCAATCTGTTCATCAGGTAACAGCAGCATCACGACGTCTGCACCCTTAACAGCCTCTGCAATCTCCTTGACGACAAGGCCGGCTTTCTTTGCCTTGCTCCAGGAGGCGCCATCCTTGCGTAGACCGACGATAATCTTTACGCCAGAGTCGTTCAGATTGTTGGCATGAGCGTGCCCCTGCGAACCGTAACCCACGATGGCAACTTTCTTACCCTTGATGAGGGACAAATCAGCGTCTTTATCGTAATAAACTTTCATGGTTTTCCTTTCTGTTTTGGTTGGGAATAGGGGCTAGTCGGACAAATGAGGCATATGTTACCCCCACGCATGTCGGGGGCCGCTACGCTTTCAATATTCGCTCGCCGCGACCAATGCCGGAAGCACCAGTACGCACTGTCTCCAGAATCGTACTGCGTTCTATAGTGTCGAGAAACGCATCAAGTTTAGAGCCGGTACCGGTCAGCTCGATGGTATAAGACGTGTCGGTGACATCGATGATGCGCCCGCGGAAAATATCGACCATGCGTTTTATTTCTTCCCGATCCTTGTCGACGGCACGTACTTTTACCAGCATCAGTTCGCGTTCGATGTGAACCCCATCGCTCAAATCCACCACTTTGACCACTTCGATCAATTTGTTCAGTTGCTTGGTGATTTGCTCGACCACATCGTCCGAATCGACGGTGACCAGGGTCATGCGTGACAAAGTGGGGTCTTCAGTGGGCGCTACTGTGAGCGATTCAATATTATAGCCGCGCGCCGAGAATAGGCCAGCTACGCGCGACAAAGCGCCGGCTTCGTTTTCCATCAGCAGGGAAATAATATGTCGCATTTTCCTTAGACCAGAATCATTTCGGAGAGACCTTTACCGCCAGGTATCATCGGGAACACATTTTCGGTCTGGTCAGTAATAAAGTCCATGAATACCAGGCGATCTTTGAGTTTGAAAGCTTCTTTCAACGCGCCTTCGATGTCACCAGGCTGTTCAATTTTCATACCGACATGACCATAGCTCTCGGCCAGTTTAACGAAATCCGGTAGTGCATTCATATAGGATTCGGCGTAGCGATTGCCATGGAAAAATTCCTGCCACTGCCGCACCATTCCCATATAACGGTTATTAAGATTGATGATCTTGAGCGGCAGACCATATTGCTTGCAGGTAGACAATTCTTGGATACACATCTGGATACTGGCTTCGCCGGTGACACAGGCCACCGACCCGCGCGGGTTGGCAAACTGCACACCCATTGCCGCTGGCAGACCGAAACCCATGGTTCCCAGACCACCGGAATTGATCCAGCGGCGCGGTTTGTCGAACTTGTAGAACTGTGCTGCCCACATCTGGTGCTGGCCCACGTCTGAGGTGATGAAAGCATTGCCCTTGGTCACCTGGTAGAGCTTCTCGACCACCATTTGCGGCTTGATGATGGCGCTTGCCCGGTCGTATTTGAGACAATCGCGTGCACGCCACAGATCAACTTGTGTCCACCATGCTTTAAGCGCGATCTGGTCAGGCTTTTCCTTGCGGGTCTTGAGCAGCTTGATGAGCTCGACCAGTACCTCGGAAACGCTACCGACAATGGGTACATCCACCTTGACACGTTTGGATATAGACGACGGATCAATGTCAATGTGTATGATCTTGCGCTCTTCGTTAGAAAAGTGCTTGGGGTTGCCGATCACGCGATCGTCGAAACGCGCGCCGATAGCGATTAGCACGTCACAATGCTGCATTGCCATATTGGCTTCGTAAGTACCGTGCATCCCCAGCATGCCGACAGAATGCTTGTCGGTGGCCGGAAATCCGCCCAGCCCCATCAGTGTGTTAGTACAGGGGAAGCCCAGCATTCGCACCAACTCGGTTAATTGCATGGCTGCATTACTCAGGATCACGCCACCACCGGCATAGATCATCGGGCGTTTCGCATCCAGTATCAGTTGTGCCGCTTTCTTGATTTGCCCGGCGTGTCCTTTAGTGACTGGACTGTAAGAGCGCATGGTGACGCTCTCAGGGTAGGTAAACGCTGTTTTCTGCTGGCTTACGTCCTTGGGAATGTCTACCAGCACCGGTCCGGGACGTCCAGTCGAAGCGATGTAGAATGCCTTTTTAATGGTGGCGGCCAACTCGGTGATATCTTTAACCAGGAAGTTGTGCTTGACGCAGGGACGTGTAATGCCGACTGTGTCTACTTCCTGAAACGCATCCAGGCCGATGGCATGAGTGGGCACCTGCCCGCTGATGATGACCAGCGGAATCGAGTCCATATAGGCGGTGGCAATCCCGGTGACGGCATTGGTTACACCGGGGCCGGATGTCACCAAGGCAACCCCGACCTTGTTGCTGGAGCGGGCATAGCCGTCCGCTGCATGCACTGCCGCTTGCTCGTGCCGCACCAGGACGTGCTTGACCTTGTCCTGCTTGAACAATTCGTCATAAATGTAGAGCACGGCCCCACCGGGGTAGCCAAAGATATAATCCACCCCTTCTTCCTGCAAGCAGCGTATTGTGATCTCGGCGCCCGTTAATTCCGTATCCATACCGTCAGGTAATCCCACAATGTTGACTATCAATAAGTGATGCGCAGAACGAAGTACAGTAACGGTTAGTCGATCTTTGGTCAACCCCTTGCTAGCGGATTGGGTTTGGGTTTTCTGTAAATTGTTTTAAAAAGCGGGCAAGGCTCGATCTTGTGCGGCAACATAGCACATCAGTAGCGAGATTTGATGAACAGCTAAAAGATGTCTTCGATTTGAGTCGTTTACGTGGGCTAATACCGTCAGTCTCGGCCGCAAATTAAGAAACGCTGCTTTTGTGGGATCTTCGTTATCTCAGATCAAGTTGGTGCGTCACTTGTTTTGGAAATACCCTGAGCTGCAAAATAAATTCAGCGGGTTACTTGAGAATTTACCCCATTAAAGGGTAGAATGTCGGCCTTTCGCATCAGGCATTTATTGGAGAATACACATGCCAGTCACAACCGATCAGAAAGCGCAGGTAGTACACAACTTTCAAAGAGCTGCTGGAGATACGGGCTCTCCTGAAGTGCAGGTGGCACTGTTAACCACTCGCATCAATGAATTGACCGGGCACTTCAAGGCCCATGTCAAGGATCATCACTCTCGCCGTGGTTTGTTGCGCATGGTAAATCGTCGCCGCAAGCTGCTCGATTATCTTAAGCGTAGAAGCGTTGATAGTTATCGTACGCTGATCGAACGCCTGGGCCTTCGGAAATAGGCCTGCACCTCCTCCTCCGGACCGAGGAGGCGACAAGCAATGGCGCAGATCCTGTGCTGCATGGGACAAACGGGCATGGAACCGAAGTGCTTTCATAGAAAAAAGGACAGTTAATTGAAGCCAATCAAGAAAAGTATCATCTACGGACGTCATCAACTAACACTAGAAACCGGTGAAATCGCAAGACAGGCACATGGTGCAGTGATGGTTACAATGGACGACACCGTGGTGCTGGTCACGGTGGTGGGCGCGAAAAATGCCAAACAGGGGCAGGATTTTTTTCCGCTGACCGTGGATTATCAGGAAAGGACCTACGCTGCCGGCAAAATACCGGGCAGTTTTTTTAAGCGCGAAGGCCGCCCTTCCGAGAAAGAGATACTCACTTCCCGCCTGATAGACCGCCCCATCCGACCACTGTTTCCCGATAATTTTTACAACGAGGTGCAAATCGTTGCCACGGTTTTATCCTCCAATAGCGAAGTGGATTCGGATATTCCGGCAATGATTGGTGCTTCCGCTGCACTGGTGCTTTCCGGTATTCCCTTCGGCGGCCCCATCGGCGCTGCCCGCGTTGGCTATATAGACGGCGACTATGTGCTAAATCCGACCACTACCGAACTGAAACAAGCCCAGTTGAATCTGGTAGTAGCGGGCACACAACAAGCCGTGTTGATGGTTGAATCCGAAGCGGCGGAATTGTCGGAAGATGTGATGTTGGGCGCGATCATGTACGGTCATCAGCAGATGCAGGCAGTAATCAATGCCATCAATGAACTAGCCGATGCTGCGGGTATTACCGCATGGGATTGGACGCCAGTGCAGAGAGATACGGCC